>JADGAB010000165.1 GCA_015232245.1 Magnetococcales bacterium
GCCAGCACCGGGATGGTCCGGTGCGGCGGTGGCGCACGAACGCCTTGGATCTGCTGGAGTGGTCGGCAGATCTGGTAGAGGCAGCCCGTGCCACCGAAGCAGCCGACGCCCCGCTCCATCAGGGGGCCCACTGCAAATTCTGTTCAGCCGCTGCCATCTGTCCGGCGCTGCACGCCCATGTTCTGGCCACGGCGCAATTGGAGTTCGGTCAGCCGGTGATTCCTGAGAGCCTGTCCAGCGAGGCTCTGGCGGCGGTGCTGGCCGAGGCTGACTTGATTGAAAACTGGCTGACCTCGGTTCGGGCTTATGCCCACCGGGAGGCCGAAGCGGGCCGGACCCCGCCAGGATTTAAGCTGGTGATGAAACAGGGCCGTCGGGTGTGGATCGATCCCGTCGCGGCGTTAGTTTTCCTGCGAGGTCTGGGCCTTGGAGAAGCCGACCTGCACAAACAACCAGAGTTGCTGTCTCCTGCACAGATCGAGACTGTCCTGAAACGGCACAAACAGGACATCAAGGCAATCGCACCGTTGGTGGTCTCCCGTTCATCGGGCACCACCCTGGTGCATGAATCGAATGCGCGGCCAGCGGTGGTCTCGTCGGCGATTCAGGACTTTCAAGAAAAGTAATCAATCAACCTTTTGAAACGGAGAAACAAAAATGACTGATAACATCCTTACCCCTGAATTTCGTGTCTCTTTCCCCAACCTGTTCAAGGCCCGGAAAGCCAATGAGCAGGCCGAAGCCAAATACAGCGTCTCCATGCTGTTTGCCAAGGGCGCTGATCTGTCGGCCTTGAAGAAGGCCGCCGAAGCGGCGGTTCGGGAGAAATGGGGCGACAAGATTCCCAAGAAATTGAAGAAACCCTTCCTCGAACAGGGTGATTACGACCTGGAGGGCTATGAACCCGGATGCGTCTTGATCCGGGCCAGTAGCCAGCACAAGCCCGGCGTGGTGGACAAGAACGTCCAGACCATCGTGGACGAGTCGGAGGTCTATCCCGGCTGTTATGGCAGGGCCACGGTACGCGCCTTCACCTACGACGTTAACGGCAATGCCGGAGTGAGTTTTGGCTTGCAGAACTTCCAGAAGCTGCGTGATGGCGACCCCCTCGGAGGGCGGACCAGGCCTGAGGATGATTTTACCCCGGTCTCGGGAGGCGATGTGGACGTCCTCAGCGCTGACAGCATGTTTGACTGATCGTGGTTGCGTAGCGGGAGGGGCGACCCTCCCGCCATTCCACCAGGGAGGATGCAAATGTACAGAAAAGTCATTTTTGATGAGTTCAAGTGGGACATGATCCAGAGGCAGGGCCATGCCGAGGGGCGGGTTTTTTTGATGCTCGCCGAAGAGTTGCAGGCACTGTGGGAAGAACAGGCGGAACATCTGAACGCTCGTGATGAGGCCGAAGAAGAGGCTGGGCAGCAGAAGCGGGAGATGGAGAATCTGCAACAGGAACGGGATGACCTGTTCAACGAAAACGAGGGACTGCAGGCCCAGAACACGGAGCTGACCAACCAATTGGATGATTCGACCGGGATCATTCGATCCATGATGCGTGAACAAAACGAGCAGGAGGAGGCTATGGCCGCTTTGCGCCTGCAACTGGAAGATGCGCAGGCCGAGCGGGAGCGCCTGCTCTCTACCATTGCGGCCATGGAACTCAAGGAGATGCTGTTATGACAACTTTGCATCTTGATCTCGAAAGCCGCGCCACGGCGGACCTCAAAAAAGTTGGCGTCTTCACATATGCCGATCATCCACAGACCGATGTCTGGTGCGCAGCCTTCGCAGTGGACGATGAACCGATCAAGGTCTGGACGCCCGGCATGCACTGCCCAGAGGAGATCGAGAAAGCGGTGATCTTCGGCTGGAGCATCATTGCCCACAACGCTCAGTTCGAGCAGACCCTCTGGGCAGGCATCCTCACCCCCCGGTACGGTTGGCCAAAGCCGGAGCATAGGCAATGGCAATGCACCATGGCAATGGCTTTGGCCATGTCGCTGCCTGCCGCCCTGGGCGATGCCGCCGCTGCTGTCGGGCTGGCGCATGACAAGGACATGAAGGGCCGCCGATTGATGCTGCAGATGTGCAAGCCCCGGAGCGTCAAGCCGGACGGCACCCCGATCTGGTGGGATGATGCCGAGCGCATCAATCGGCTGATTGCCTACTGCCAGCAGGACGTCGTGGTGGAGCGGGCCCTGGCGAAACGTCTGTTGCCGCTCAGGAAGCAGGAACAGGAGTTGTGGTGGCTCGATCAGGAGATCAACCGCCGGGGCGTCTGCCTGGACACTGTGACGGTGCGAGCCGCGCAGACAGTGGTAGATACCGTCATTGAGCGGCTGGATGAACAGATGCGACTGACGACTGACGGGGCCGTCTCTGCCTGTTCCAACGCCGGTCAGCTCACCGCCTGGTTGCGCTCACGCGGGATGGATGTCAGCACCGTGGCCAAGACGGCCTTGCCGGAATACCTGGAAGAAGCAGACCTGCCCGTCGATGTGCGTACCGCCATCGAGCTGCGCCAGGAGGCGGCCAAGTCCTCCACCGCCAAGCTCCGCGCCATGGAATTGGTGGCCGGTGACGATGGCCGGGCCCGTGGCCTTTTTCAATACCATGCCGCATCCACCGGGCGTTGGAGCGGTCGGCTGATCCAGACCCAGAACATGCCGCGCGGTGATCTCAAACCGCACGAGGTGCAAGACGCGCTCCGGCTGATCGTCGCCGGTGACGTGGATTTCCTGGACATGATGTACGGCCACCCCATGGCGGTGATCTCTTCCTGCCTGCGTGGATTGATCCAAGCCGCTCCGGGCCATGAATTGATGACCGTGGACTTCGCCTCCATCGAAGCCAGGGTGGTGGCATGGCTGGCCGGGGAAGAACAGGTGCTGGAGGTGTTTCGGGGCGACGGGCTGATTTATGAGCTGGCCGCTTCCGGTATCTATAACGTGTCGATGGAGGCGGTTACAAAACAACAAAGATTGATAGGGAAAATTTCAGTTCTGGCGCTTGGATTCGGCGGTGGAAAAGTAGCATTCCAGTCCATGGCCAAAAACTACGGCGTCCAGATTACAGGGCAAAAGGCGGAAGAAATCAAGATGGCATGGCGTGCCGCCAATCCCAATATCGTGCAGTTTTGGAAGATTTTGGAGGAAGCGGCATTGGAGGCGGTGCGCCGTCCTGGGGCCAAGGTTCCGGCTGGCCGACAAATCCTGTTTGTCAAAGCAGGCAGTTTCCTCTGGTGCCGTTTGCCTTCTGGCCGAGCGCTCTGCTACCCGTACCCGTCAATCATCAAAAAAGAGACCCCCTGGGGAAAACAGAAGGACACCCTTGCTTTCAAGGGGGTTGACCCGATTTCGCACAAGTGGTGCGAACAAAATTCATATGGCGGGAAACTGGCGGAAAACTGTACGCAGGCTGTCGCTCGCGATCTTCTCGCGGAGGCTATGCTACGGGTGAGCAAGGCTGGGTTGCCGATCGTGATGCATATCCATGACGAACTCGTTTGCGAGGTGCCAGAGGGTACCGGGAACTTGAAAGCGTTTGAACGCCTGATCGCCGAAGTCCCGCCATGGGCAAAGGGACTGCCTATCGGGGCTGAGGGCTGGATCGGAGCAAGGTATAGGAAATAGCCAACAACCATCAAGAGGAGAAAATTGAAGATGAACAGCATCACCACATCTGACTTTGAAGCGGCTCAGGCCCATGCAATTCAGCAGGCTAGGCAAATCATAAGTGATCATCAAAAACGGCTCGACCGGCTGGCCGTCAGCCACGAAGCCATCCACCGCCAGCTCAAGGCCTTTCGGCGACGGCAGGATTTTATTGAAGGCGACACCGAGCACAAGACGGCTCTCGCCTTCTGCCGTTTAAACGGCGTCCCTGCCTCGCTGGCATTCGTCAGACGGTTGGACCGCCGGGCATCCAAAATATGCAAACGGCTCAAGATTCAAACTGGCAAACAGCCGGATATCCAATCCAGGTGCTGACCGAGTGCTTGAACAGCATGTAACCCCAAGAAATGCTCGCTGACAAGGATATGAAGCCATGCACACGAACCATCTTTCGACTCCACCCACCAAATTGCAGCAGGCCCTGTTCCTGGCATCGTTGGGATTTCGGGTGTTCCCGCTGCTGTCGGACACCAAAATCCCCGCCGTCCCTGATTGGCCGAGGCGTGCCACCAACAACCCGGACAAGATCCGCCGGTTTTGGACCGATCCGGTGCTGGGCTGGGAGCATGACCACAACATCGGCGTCACCGGTGGCACCTTCCTCGACATCGACAACAAGGAAGACAAAAACGGCTCTGTCATGCTCAACATCCTGCAGGATCTGCATGGCGACCTGCCAGAGACCCTCATGGTGGAAACGCCCAGCGGCGGCTTTCATTTTTACTTCAAGGAGCATGCGGATATTCGCAATTCCGCAGGCCGCATGGCACCCGACATCGATGTTCGTGGCTGGCACGGCTATGTGGTTGGGCCGGGTTCCACCATCGGCGATAAGGCGTATCGGCTGGCAGGCAGCCAGACCGACGTGGCGGTTCTACCAGAGGTCTTTGTGGACCTAGCTAAAAAAGCAACCGTGGTGCAGACACCTGGTCGGACGAGCAAGGGTAGCACGGTGGCTCATGGCGTCACCCTGGATCTGGACAGCGCGATCAACCGGGCGATAGACCACTTGGCCCAGGATGAAAACCTCGCTGTCGAAGGTGCCTCTGGAGACGACACCACCTATCGAGTCGCAGCACGGGTCAAGGACTTCGGCGTCTCCGAGGCCAGATGCCTGGAGTTGATGCTGGAGCACTGGAACGAACGCTGCTCGCCTCCCTGGGCACCGGATGAGCTGGCCATCAAGGTGGCCAATGCCTATCGCTATGGCCAGGAAGATGTGGGATCCGCGTCCATCGAGCGCGATTTCCCGCCCATCGTGGAGGATCCGGCAGAGCCGAATAAGGCATCCCTGCTCGATCCCAAGCCGCTTCGCATTCCGGGTGCCGCTGACATCCTGCCGCGCCCGTGGGTGTTCGGACGGCGGCTGATCAAAGGTCAGGTGTCGATCCTGGTGGCGCCGCCCGGTAACTCGAAGTCCACCTGCGCCCTGCATATCGGTCTGGCCGTCGTCACTGGCCGCAGCGATATCCTCGGCATAAAGGTGCATTCCAGGGAAGCAGTCTGGATTTTCAACAATGAGGACGATCTGGCCGAAGCGGCTCGTCGCATCTCGGCAGCCAGCATCTTTCACAAGATCTCCAATGCCGACCTAGAGATCAATGGCCAGCATGCGCTGTTCAGCAACTCAGGCGACGAGCGCCCCTTACGGATCGCCAAATGGGGCGAGGACAACAAGGAACTCATCCCGGCGGACAGGAACTATCTCATCCAGGCCATCATAGACCGGGGAATCGGCGTCTTGATCGTGGACCCCTTCGCCGAGACCCATCCCGGCAACGAAAACAGCAATGAGGATGTCGGCACTGTGGCGCGCATGTTCCGCTCCATCGCCAAACGGGCCAACTGTGCCGTCTTGATCATCCATCATACCAACAAACCACCGCAAGCCAGCTCCGAGGGACGCGCAGGAAACATGCACACCGCCAGAGGGGCCTCCTCCCTGATGGGCGTGGCTCGCATCGCTATGACTCTGGAGAGCATGTCCGAACGGGACGCCCTGCGCTACGGCATCCCGGAAGAAGAACGCGGTCTGTACATCCGTCTGGACGATTCCAAGGCGAACATGGCGCTGATGGCCTCTGCTCCGATGTGGTTCAAGAAGGTCTCCGTTCCAGTCCCAACCAGGGAGACCGCCATCACCCTGGCCACCGAGAGCGTTGGCGCACTGGAGTTGGCGACATTGACAGTCAACGCATCTTCTCGTCAGGAGTGCCTGATTGCGGATGTGGCCGAGGTGCTTGACGGCGTGTCCGCAGGGGTTGAACAGACAGCAAACGCCTTGAGGGTGCAATTCGGGATCTATTCGGAGGCCAAGGACGGCAACAGTGTGCGCAGCCTTAAGCGGGAGATCCAAGAGGCATTCACTGTGACGCGTATCGTTGGCGCACACACCATCAAATACATATATCGTGATAATGAATATGTAAAGCATTGGATGGAGGTGACTAAAAATAACTATGAAAACATCAAAAATTGATGGAGTGTCCATCGGCAGGCTTATGCCGATCTTTGCCGATTTGCCGATGTTCCATACTTTGCCATCGAAAAAGAGATCGGCAGGCATTCTGACGATCTGCCGATCCTTTTCGAAAATGGCTCAAAATCGAACATCGGCAAATCGGCCCCCTACGGGGGCAATCTTCCCTGCCGGAGGTGTCGGGGCGATTGCCCCCTCGGCCCCCCGGTTGCCGCACATTGCCTAAGAGGAGCGGCATGGAAAGCCGGGATGACGTTACCGCAGGGCAATTGTGGCCTTGTTGGCGACCAACAACCTAAAGATTTTTGCGTGGCGAAACGACCATGTCAGACTCGATGGCCAGACATGGAATTGGCGATCAACAAACTCAACAAGCGGGTGACGGCGTCTGCTTACCAGGGCGCCCGCCGTCACCCTGACCACATCAAACCACGGGAGAAATGACATGGCTGAAACGACTTTGCAACAAAACGGCCAGGATGGGAACGGTTCTATCCTCGCCCTGGACCTGGGCAGCAAAATGGGCTGGGCCCTGCGGCAGGCCGACGGCACCGTAACCTGCGGCACGGTGGAGTTCCGTCCAGGCCGGTTCGAAGGCGGCGGGATGGCCTTTGTCCGGTTCAAAAAATGGCTCAACGAGGTAATCCGCTTCGCCGGTCCCATTGGCAGCGTGTTTTTCGAAGAAGTCCGCGCTCACGCTGGGGTGACAGCCAGTCACGTCTATGGCGGGTTCCTTTCGCACCTCAGTGCTTGGGCTGAGGAGGCGGAAATTCCCTACCAGGGCGTGCCGGTGGGCACCATCAAGCGTCATGCGACTGGCAAGGGCAACGCCAGTAAGGAGGAGGTCATCGAGGCGATGCGTCGGAAAGGTCACAACCCGGCTGACGACAACGCCGCCGACGCCCTGGCCATTCTTCACTGGGCCCTCGACGAGGAGGTGGCGAAATGATCGGCGCACCACGCGAACCTCGCTCCTGCCTTTCCCGGGTGATCCCGGTGAAGATGGACGTCGAGCAGGAAAAACGAAAAGGCTGGCAGAACCATGGCATCCTGGTGGTCGCCACGAATGATCCCCGTCTCGGTTGGCCGGAACGGGAGATGATCAACCATCTGGCGAGCAAGCTCTTCGGCAAGCAGGCGGTCAAGGAGGTGGCTCATGGCTGAGAAATGGACTCACACGATGGTCGCCGAGCGCATGGTGGAAGCGGCCATCACACTTCGACGTCTGAAGGTCTCCGGCCTGAAGCCTGCCGGATATGGCAGTTCGTGGCCGGACATCGTTCACGAGTTCAGCGAGGCCTACGGCTACAACGATCTGGTGATCCGGCTCGGTCCGCCGACCGCCGACGCCATCACCCGCATGGACGAGACCA
>JADGAB010000166.1 GCA_015232245.1 Magnetococcales bacterium
GAAAATACCGGTATCGTGTTTCATCGCATCGACATGGGCGGAGCCTTGATTCCGGCCCGGGTGGAAAATGTGGTCGATACCCGGCTCTGCTCCACCATCGCCAACGCGGATGGGGTGCGGGTCTCCACGGTGGAACACCTGCTGGCCGCCTTCGCCGGCCTGGGGGTGGACAACGCCTACGTGGACCTGGACAGCCCGGAAGTCCCCATCATGGATGGCAGCGCCGCTCCGTTCGTCTTTCTGATCCAGTGCGCCGGCATCGTGGAACAACGGGTGCCCAAGAAATGGAGAAGGAAAAAATCTGCAAAAAAACGCGAAGATTCTCCCGAGCGGGCGAAAGGCCCGCTTGATCAGAAAAACCGGCGGCAAAAGGAGTACAAATGGGCCGCCGGTTGAGGGGGTGAGGAGGTTTTGCTGTCGGAAAGGGATCAGTCCATTTGGCGACGCAGGAAGGTGGGGATATCGAAGGTGTCTTCGTTGTTGGTCTGTTCGATGCCGCCGTTGTATTCGTCAAGATTTTTCGTGCCACGGCGGAAGGTGCGGGCTATGACTTTTTTGGTATCCTGGGGTTCGCCGAGTCCCAGATCCTTGACGGCGTTGGCGGTCTTGAAATTTTGGCGCTGGGTTGGTTGTTTGTTGACGGTCTGGCCTTTGGCGGAGAGGTTCTCCTTGCTGGGGAAGGCGACCTGTTCGGCCCCGCCGATGCCGGTGGCCACGACCGTGACCCGGACCGAATCCTCCATGGATTCATCGAGAACGGCACCGACGACGATGATGGCGTCGTCATGGACCATATCCTTGACCACGGTGACCGCCTCGTCCACTTCCTGGAGCGCCAGGTTGTAGCCGCCGGTGATGTTGATGAGCACACCCCGGGCGCCATGGATGGAGATTTCGTCCAGGAGTGGGCTGGAGATGGCCTGGGTGGCGGCGTCGAGGGCCCGGGTGTCGCCGGTGGCCTCTCCGGCGCCCATCATGGCATGGCCCATTTCGTCCATCACGGTGCGCACGTCGGCGAAGTCCACGTTGACCAGACCGGTGATGGTGATCAGATCGGTGATGCCCCGCACGGCCTGCATCAGCACGTCATCGGCCTTGCGGAAGGCTTCCAGGATGGTGGTGTTCTTGCCGACAATGGTCAGGAGTTTCTGGTTGGGGATGGTGATGACCGTATCCACGTGATCCCGCAGTTCCTTGAGTCCCTCTTCCGCGTACTGCATGCGGCGTCGGCCTTCGAAACCGAAGGGTTTGGTCACCACCGCCACGGTGAGTACGCCCATCTCCTTGGCGATCTTGGCGATGACCGGCGCGGCTCCGGTACCGGTGCCGCCGCCCATGCCCGCGGTGATGAACACCATGTCCGCCCCTTCCATGGCGTCCTTGATCTCCTCCCGGCTCTCTTCGGCGGAGCGCATGCCCACTTCGGGTTTGGCCCCGGCCCCGAGTCCACGGGTGATGTTGACCCCGATCTGCAGCCGGGTCGGAGCGAGATTCCGGGCCAGCGCCTGCGCGTCGGTATTGGCCACGATGAACTCCACCCCCTCCAGTTGGGCCTGGATCATGTTGTTGATGGCGTTGCCACCCCCACCGCCCACACCGATGACCTTGATGCGCTGCAAAGGTTCTGAGGTCGATTCGAATTCAATGGCCATGAGGATCCCCTTTCAGGAAAGTGATGCGCAGATACATTCAACCGCACCCGCTTCGTGATGCGTTGTTTTATTGATAGGGGGTCCAGGGGGATGATCCCCCTGGTGGGGTCCAGGGGGATGATCCCCTGGGAGTTGCAAACATGAAATTTATCTGAGAATTCATGTTCGCAAGTCAGATCCCTGGGGGAGAAATCCTCCAGACCCCCCGCTTTTCTTTCACAAATTCACATCGCAAAACCGGTGCGGCTCAAAAAAATTCCCCCAGCCATTCCCGCATGCGTTGAAACACGTTCTTGATGGGCATGCCGCCGGGTTCGGGATTCTGACGCCGACCGATCTCCCGTTCGTTGCGGCTGGCGAACTGCACCAGGCCCACCGCCGTGGCGTAGACCGGGCTGGATACCACGTCGGTCAACCCGCCGACACCTTGCGGCATGCCGCGGCGTACCGGCTTGTTGAATACTTCTTCAGCCAATTCTACCATGCCTTCCGTGATGGAGGAACCGCCGGTGAGCACCACGCCCGCGGCAATGTGCTCCTCGAAGCCGGAACGGGCGATCTCCCGGTTGACCAGGGTGAAGAGTTCTTCCACCCGGGGTTCGATGATTTCCGCCAGAATATGGCGCGCCAGTTGACGGGGTTTGCGATCCCCGATGCTGGGAACTTCGATGGTCTCTTCCGGATTGACCATGGCCGCCAGGGCGCAGCCGTATTTGCGTTTGATCTGTTCGGCTTCCCGGGTGGGGGTGCGCAGTCCCACGGCGATGTCGTTGGTGAGGTGATCCCCGCCGATGGCCAGTACCGCAGTGTGTTTGATGTGACCTTCCGAGAAGATGGCGATGTCCGTGGTGCCGCCGCCGATATCCAGCAGGCAGACCCCCAGCTCTTTTTCATCCGAGGTGAGCACCGATTCCGATGATGCCAGTTGTTCCAGAATGATGTCTCCCACATCCAGACCGCAGCGGTTGACGCATTTGATGATGTTCTGCGCCGAGGCCACGGCTCCGGTGACGATGTGCACCCGGGCCTCCAGGCGCACCCCGTGCATGCCGAGGGGTTCCTTGATGCCGTCCTGACCGTCGAGGATGTACTCCTGGGGAATGACGTGCAGAATCTCCCGGTCCATGGGGATGCTTTGCGCCCGGGCCGCGTCTAAAACCCGCACGATGTCGCTCTGGGTCACTTCCCCATCCCGGGTGGCGACCACGCCGTTGGAGTTGCCGCTCTTGATGTGTCCCCCCGCGATGCCGGCGAAGACCATGTTGATCTCCACCCCGGCCATCATTTCCGCCTCCTCGATGGCCATGCGGATGCTTTCCACCGTGGAGTCGATGTCGATGACCACACCCTTGCGCAGTCCTCGTGACGGATGGGTACCGATACCGATGACGTCCAGTCGCCCGTCGGGCTGGGTGTCGGCGACCACGCAACAGATTTTGGTGGTGCCGATGTCCAGTCCGACGATCAGGTTTTGGTCCTGTTTGGGCATAATCAACCCGCTTCCTGTGTGTTGTCTTTTGTGCCCGCTGGGGCTTCCCAAAGCGCAGGCTTGTGCATTTCTGAGGCACTTTTGCCTGCGCAGTACTCGATACTCTTTGTCGTCAGGTGAGCACGTCCGGTCTGAATGGTTCAGGTGGCCGGTGTGCGGCGATGTTCTCCTTTTTCCGGCACGGGCGGTTCGGTCAGTTCGGGTCGGACCGCGATCCGGTTGGCGATGCGCAATTCCACCTGACGGATGCGCAGATCCAATATCTTGTAACGTTTCTGTAACCTATGCAAGAGACTAAGTTCTTGTTCGGCACGATTTGACAACAACAGCTTGACACCTTTGCGGGTGTACAAGATCCAACCTCCTGCCGGTTGCCCCACCGCTTCGGAGATCTGGTCTTTGATCCATGCCTGTTTGTCGAGCAGATTCAGAATCCACACGACGCTGGCCGCCTGATTCGGACCCGGCATGGGGGTCACCACAGGGAGCAGCAGCGGATCGGTTTTCTCGTACGGTTTGATGGGCAGACCGTACTCGTCCAGCATCACCAGTTTTTCCCCCTGCCTGCCCAGACACACGGCGCTTTTCTCCGCGAGCGTTACCGTGAGCGTGGAGGGGAATAAACGTTTTACCCGCACCGAGTGTATCCAGGGAAGGGATAATAAATTGGCGCGTATCTTTTCCGGGTCAATCGAGAGCAGATTGGTCCCTTTTGGGGTATCCATGACCTGGAGGGCCACCTGATTGGGGATGTTCACCAGTCCCTTGAAGTGGATGGTCTCCAGGGGAAACAGGGTGGAGCGCTGCAGCGCCAGCCATCCCTGATTGGCCAGAACTCCGCCTGCCAGCAGGAGCAGTATGGTCAGCAGCCCGCGGGACATGATTCCAATCCGGCGCCGGCCAGGATCCGTTCCACCAGGTCGTCAAAGGATAAACCGACCGCCGCCGCGGCCTTGGGCGCCAGACTGGTGGCGGTCATGCCCGGCAGGGTGTTGATCTCCAGGATCCAGGGTCGCCCTTCCGCGTCCACGATCAGATCCACCCGGTAGAGTCCCCGGCATCCCGCCAGACGCCCCGCCTCCAGACCGATGCGGGTGGCCTGTTCCATGATCTCCGGGCCGACGTTCTCCGGCGGGATCAGATAGCGGGTCTGATTCGAGGCGTATTTGGCGTGATAGTCGTAAAACGCCTCGCCGGGACGAATTTCGATCAGGGGCAGGGGGGTGTCGTTCAAGACCGACAGGGTGAGTTCCACCCCCCGGATCTCCTGTTCCACCAGCACCCGGGTCTCGCCCACGCCACCGGCCCGGGCTGCCAGCAGCAGAGCCTGGCGCAGATCCTCCCCATCGGCCACCCGGCTGATGCCCACGCTGGAGCCGGTGCTCATGGGCTTGACGAAACATGGCAGGGTCACGGCAAGCTCCGGCAGGGGGGCCTCCGGGTGGTTGCCGTCCAGCACGATCTCCTGCCAGGGAGGCGTGGGCAGTCCCGCGTCGCGAAAGAGCCGTTTGCTTAAAATCTTGTTCATGCACAAAGCCGATGGCCCCACAAACGAGCCGGTATAGGGAATGGCCAGGGTTTCGAGAAATCCCTGGATCGCCCCATCCTCCCCTCCGGAGCCGTGCAGGGCCAGAACCGCCACCGCCACCCGGTTGTCGTTCAAGGCCGCAGACAAGGCCCGGCCATCCGCCGGATCGATGGACAAAGGGTTCCATCCGGTGCGCTCCAGCGCCGCGAGCATGGCCGCGCCGCTTTTCAGGCTCACCGCCCGTTCCGGGGAGGAGCCGCCCATCAGGACCGCCACCCGTTTTCCTTCGGCCAGGGCAACCTTGAGCTGTGCGATCATGCGGTCTCTTTCACTCCCATCCCGCGAATTGGACTTCCGGTTCTAAAACGACACCGGAATGGTGTTCCACCGTTGCCCGCGCCAGATCGATCAGGGCGCGCATCTCCCCGGCGCTCGCCTGGCCATGATTGACGAAGAAATTGCAATGCTTCGTCGAGATCCGGGCATCCCCCCGGCCCACGCCCCGCAATCCGGCCTGTTCCAGAAGCTCCCACGCCTTCGGACCCGAGGGGGGATTCTTGAAGACGCTCCCCGCGCTCGGCAACTCCAGAGGCTGGGAGAGCCGACGGCGCTGATTGAAGCCGCGCATCCTCTCCCGGATCTTTTCCGGATCATCCCGGCGCAGCCGGAAACGGGCGCCGGTGAACAACCATCCCGCAGGCAGGGCGCAGTGACGATAGCCCATGCTCAACGCCTCCGGGGTGCGGCTCTCGGCTCTGCCCTGGGGATCCAGCAGATCCGCCTCCACCAGAATATCCCGCATCTGGCCGCCGTAGGCTCCGGCGTTCATGCGCAACGCCCCCCCCACGCTGCCCGGGATCCCGGCCAGAAATTCCGCCCCTGACCACCCCATGCGCCGGACAAAATGAGCCAGCGCCTGCGTGGTCGTTCCCGCGTCCGCATGGATCAGGAGAGTCTCACCGGCGGGGGTCAAGGATTCGGTAACAGTATAAATCCGATTCATGCCCCGGGTCAAATCCAGAACCGCACCCGGGAAGCCGGAATCGGCAATCAGCAGATTGATCCCGCCTCCGAGGATCATCCGGGGCAGGCCGTCGGGCCAGCGGGCCAGCAGCATGGCCAGCTCCTCCCGGGACGCGGGGGCGAGCAGCCAGCGGGCCGGACCGCCGATCCTCCAGGTGGTGCGGGAGGCCAGAGGCACCCCGCCTTGCACCGGATGGGTCAGGGGGAGGTGGGAAAATGGGGTATGGGCAGCCATGGACGTTCCGGGCCGGAGTCAGGTGGCCGCGAAATCCCGGGCCCGGTGGCTGATGCTTCCGGCTCCCAGGAACAGAGCCACATCGCCGGGTTTGAGCAACCCCTCCAGCGCCTCACGCCAGTTCTCGCCCCCGGGCAGAGAGAGGGCCTCGACCCCGCTTTTCTCCCGGATGCCCCGCACCAGGGGCCACTGACCCCCTTGTTCCAGAGGGCCGGGAATCGGCTGCTCTCCCGCGGGATAGATCCGGTCCACCAGAACCAGATCGGCCTGGGGAAAACAGCCCAGGAACTCATCGAACAGATCGTTCACCCGGCTGTAACGGTGGGGCTGGAAGATGGCCACCAGCCGACGGGAGCCATAGGCGTCCCGGGCCGCCGACAGGGTGGCGCGGATCTCCGTGGGGTGATGGGCATAGTCATCGATGATCACCCGTTGTTCCGACTCCATCAGGATGTCGAAACGGCGTCGCACCCCCCGGTAGCGGGCCAGACCGGCAACAATGGTCTCCCAGGGGATCTCCAGTTCCCGGGCCACGGCAATGGCCGACAAGGCGTTCAACACATTGTGCCGACCGGGAATGGGAATGGCCGCCACCCCCAGAAAACGGAGTTCTCCTCCGGCTTCCGGGTCGTTGCAGACCACCTCGAAGCGGGTTTTGCCCCCTTCCCGGCGGATGTCGCGGGCCTGCAGATCCGCTCCGGGCTCCAGCCCGTAGGTGATGATCCGTTTGTCTTCCAGACGGTGGACCAGTTCGGCCACCTGGGGGTGATCGTTGCACAGCACCGCCAGTCCGTAGAACGGAATCTTCTCCAGAAAGGCCAGATAGGCCTGCCGGACCGCATCGAAGCTCTTGTAGAACTCCATATGCTCCGGATCCATGTTGGTCACCACCGCGATGGTGGGAAAGAGCTTCAAAAAGGTGCCATCGCTCTCGTCGGCCTCGGTGACCAGAAAGTCTCCGGTGCCCAGTCGGGCGTTGCTGCCGAAAGCCTTGACCACCCCGCCGTTGACCACCGTGGGATCCATGTCCGCCACCTCCAGCAGGGTGGCCACCATGGAGGTGGTGGTGGTCTTGCCGTGGGTGCCGGCAATGGCGATGCCGTATTTCATGCGCATCAGTTCCGCCAGGATCTCCGCCCGGCGGGCCACCGGAATGCGCAGACGTCGGGCTTCGGCGATCTCCGGGTTCTCCAGGGTGATGGCCGAGGAACGGACCACCACATCCACATCCCGCACATGCTCCGGGGCGTGTCCGATCCGGATGGTGGCCCCCAGCTCCTTGAGCCGCCGGACCGAGGCGTTTTCCGCCATGTCGGAACCGGAAACCTGATAGTTCAGATTGAGCAGAACCTCGGCAATGCCACTCATGCCGATGCCGCCGATGCCCACGAAATGGAGCTTGCGGATCTTGTCGTACATGGGAATGATGCGTCCTTTAAACCGCACCCATTTCAGGATGCGTTGTTTTACGGATAGGGGTCCAGGGGGATTATCCCCCTGGTGGGGTCCAGGGGCGAAGCCCTTGGGACTTTCAAACATAAAAATTCTTCAAAAATCAAGATGCTAAAAATTTTTATGTTTGAGAATCAAA
>JADGAB010000167.1 GCA_015232245.1 Magnetococcales bacterium
GAATTCGACCACGCTCGACAATTATGGGAGAGATTGCGGTGAAGGCCAAGGATATCATGGTAACAGCGGTGATTACCGCCCCGCCGGAGATGGCGGTGCGGGAACTGGCCCGTCTTCTGACCGAAAACCGGATCAGCGGCGTGCCGATTGTCGATGAGGGACGCCTGCTGGGCATGGTCACGGAAGGGGATCTGGTGGCCCGGGTGAAGACCATTCATCCGCCGACGCTGATCACCATTCTGGACGCGGTGTTCCCCATCGCCGGAGAGCGGCGCTACGAGGAGGATCTGCGGCGCATGGCCGCATCCACCGCCGCGGAGATCATGACGACCGAGCTGGAAGCGGTGGACGAGGAGACCGATCTGGTCGAGGTGGCCACCCTGATCAGCGACCGTCATGTGCCTCTGCTGCCGGTGTTGCGGGGGGATGCCCTGGTGGGGATCATCGGCAAGCGGGATGTGATCCGGGGCATGCTGGCGGACGGGTCGGCGTGAACTCTGTCGAACCTCTGGTCTGGACCTTTGAAACCGCTTCCGAGGCGGAAACCGAAAACCTCGGACGGGATCTGGCCGACTGTCTGACGCCGGGAGTGGCGCTGCTTTTGAGCGGTGATCTGGGCTGCGGCAAGAGCGTGCTGGCCCGGGGGGTGCTGTGGGGATTGGGGGTGGCGGATGACTGCATCACCAGCCCCACCTTCACCCTGGTCAACCCTTACGACAGCGGACGGCTGCCTGCGGCCCATTTCGATCTCTACCGGCTCTCCGCGCCGGAGGAGCTGGAGTTGGTGGGGGTGGAGGAGTACGTGGATGGCCGGGGCGTGGTGATCGTCGAGTGGCCGGAACGGGGGGAGGGAGAGTTTTTCGGAGCGGTCATCCGGGTGAATCTTGAGGATCTGCCGGGAAATCCCCAAGGACGTCGCCTGGTTTTTAGTGCCGTGGAACCTTTGAGTCGGGAATGTCTGCATGTCTTTGGTGAACACAATGCCGGGAAAGGTCTCCGGGGCGGCTCTGGCGTTTCTGCATGATGCCCTGCCAGGGTGGTCCATCCTGACCCAGGTGGCCGGGGATGCCTCGTTCCGCCGTTATTTTCGCGTCGAGTCCCCCCGGGGACGGTTCATCCTCATGGATGCCCCGCCGGACAAGGAGGATTCCGCGCCGTTTCTGGAGATCGCCCGCTATCTGCGTGGCCACGGGGTGCCTGCCCCGGAGGTGGTGGCGGAACGGTTGGCAGAGGGATTCGTGCTGCTGGAGGATTTCGGGGATCTGACCTTCCTCAAGGCCCTGGAACAGGGAGAAGATGCCCGGGAACTCTACCGGGTCGCGGTGGATACCCTGATCGATCTCCAGTCCACCCCGGAGGATGGCTCCTGCATCGCCCATCACCGCCCCTATGACCGGGCCATGCTGGGGCGGGAACTGGCGCTCTTTACCGACTGGTACGTGGAAGGGATCCGCAAAACCCCGATCACTCCGGAAGACCGGGCCGGCTTCGATCTGGCGTTCGATCGCCTCCTCGATCTGGTGCTGCAGCAGCCCTGGACCCTGGTCCATCGGGATTATCACAGCCGCAACCTGATGTGGCGATCCGAGGGCAGGATCGGCGTGCTGGATTTCCAGGATGCGGTCATGGGCCCCATCACCTATGATCTGGCCAGCCTGCTGCGGGACTGCTACGTGGCCTGGGACGCTCCGTTCCGTCAGGAGGTCATGGACCGCTGGTTCGTCGATCCCCGCATCCGTGACCGCTATCCGGTGGACCGGGCCACCTTCCAGGCCGATCTGGCCCGCATGGGAGTGCAGCGCAATCTCAAGGCCATCGGGATTTTTGGCCGTCTGTCGCTGCGGGATGGCAAGCATGGCTATCTCAACGACATTCCCCGCACCCTGGGGTATGTGCGGGAGACGCTGCCGGCCCATCCGGAACTGGCCGATCTGGCGGCGTTGATCGACCGCTACGCCCCGGCGGATTGACGGCGCGGCCATGCAGGCGATGATTCTGGCGGCAGGTTACGGCAAGCGGCTCAAGCCCCTGACCGATACCGTGCCCAAACCCCTGGTGGAGATGGGGAACCGACCCCTGCTGGATCACGTCTTGCTGCGTCTGGCGGCCCTGGGCGTGGAACGGGTGGTGATCAATGTGCATCATCTGGCGGACCGGATCATCGCTCATGTGGGGGACGGCTCCGGATTCGGCGTGCCGGTGAGCTGGTCAAAAGAGGAAGTGCTGCTGGAGACCGGCGGCGGGGTGCGTCAGGCGCTGGAGTTGCTGGGAGAGGTTCCTTTTCTGGCGGTCAACGGGGATGTGGCCTGGGATATGGATCTGGATCCCCTGATCGCCGGATTCGACCCCGAACGGATGGATGGCCTGCTGGGTCTGGTGCCGGTGAATGGGGAGGGGTGTGGAGATTTTGTGCCGGATCCGGCCACCGGTCGGCTGCGCCGCGCGGGGCGGGGCGATGCGGGGTGGATCTATTCGGGGTTGCAGATGCTTCATCCCCGGGCCCTGCGGGGCTATCCGGTGGAACCTTTTTCCCTGAACCGCTTCTACGACGACGCCATGACCCGGGGGCGGTTGCATGGCCTGCCCCTGTCGGGTTTCTGGGCGGATATCGGCACCCCGGAGAGGTTGCGGACCACCCGGGAGGCGTGGAAAATCCGCTTTGCAATCGGTGCGGGGTTGGCATATAAGAGTCAGGAATTTATGGATTGATCACCACCAAGAGAGGAACAATGGCGATGGACTTTACCCAGGCGCGCGTCAACATGGTCAAATCCCAGGCAGTGCCGAACATGGTGCTGGATACGGCTTTGCTGGAGGGGTTGCTGTCGGTTCCCAGGGAGGATTTCGCCTTCGCGACCCATCGGGAGCTGGCCTATTCGGATCTGCCGGTGCCGTGGAACGACTGTGGACGCCGCTCCCTGACCCCTTTGCAAACCGGCTGGCTGATCCAGGAGATGCGGCTTTCCACCGGAGACCGGGTGCTGGTGGTGGGGGCGGGCAGCGGCTACGAGTGCGCGGTGCTGGCCGCCATGGGCATGGAGGTGTTCGCCCTGGAGGCGGACGCCGAACTGGCCGCCCGGGGTGAGAAACTGACCGATCCGTCCAGGGTCCGCTGGCATGCGGGTTCGCTGGATGACGGCTGGAGCCAGGCCGGTCGGTACGATGGCATTTTGATCTGCGGCGCGGTGAACGCCATTCCCGCCAAGCTGACGGGTCAGTTGCAACCCGATGGCTTTCTGGTGGGCATCGTCGGTCGCGCCGGGGAGGTGAACATGCTCGCCGTGCGGATTCCGGGAGGTTCTTTGAAGCAGGAAACCCTGTTCGATACCGTGGCCCCGCTTCTGCCGGGTTGCGGCCAGGACGCGGGTTTCCGATTGTAGTGGCCATTTGATCAGGGATGAGACAACCGTGAGTTTGATCGTACAAAAATATGGAGGAACCTCCGTTGGCACGCTCCAACGGATCCGCAACGTGGCGGCCCGCGCGGTCGCGGCCCATCGGGCGGGTCATCGGGTGGTGGTGACGGTATCGGCCATGTCCGGCGAGACCAATCGTCTGGTGGCCCTGGTGGATGAACTCTCCGGCGGCAACTACAGCCAGCGGGAATACGATGTGGTGGTGGCCACCGGAGAACAGGTCTCCATCGGCCTGCTGGCCATCGCCATCGAGGGTCTCGGCGTGCCGGCCCGCTCCTATCAGGGGTGGCAGGTGCGTTTCGTCACCGACAGCGTGCATGCCAAGGCCCGCATCCTCGATGTGGAAGCGGCCAACATTCTGGCCGACCTGGATCAGGGACGCATCGTTGTGGTGGCCGGATTCCAGGGGGTGGACGCCAACGGCGCCGTGACCACCCTGGGCCGTGGGGGATCGGATACCTCGGCGGTGGCCCTGGCCGCGGCCCTGAACGCCGATTTCTGCGACATCTACACCGATGTGGACGGAGTGTACACCACCGATCCCCGGGTGGTGCCCAAGGCCCGCAAACTGGAGCGCGTCTCCTACGAGGAGATGCTCGAAATGGCCTCCCTGGGGGCCAAGGTATTGCAAACCCGTTCCGTGGAACTGGCCAAGAAGTACAAGGTTCCCGTACGGGTGCTCTCTTCCCTGGAGGAAGGGACCGGAACTCTGCTGACTGAAGAGGATGAACTCATGGAACAAGTCGTGGTCTCCGCCATTGCATTCAACCGGGATGAAGCCAAGATCACGGTCTTGGGCGTGCCCGACAAACCCGGTGTCGCCGCCATGATTTTCGGCACTCTGGCCGATGCCAACATCAATGTGGACATGATCGTGCAGAACATCTCCGCCCAGAGCGGGGATACGGATGTCACCTTCACCGTGGCCAAGGGGGAGTACAAACAGGCCCTCGCCGTGCTCAAGGATCCGGTGGCCGCCATGGGGGCGAAAAACCTCCTCGGGGATCCGGACATCGCCAAGGTGTCGGTGGTGGGGGTGGGCATGCGTTCCCATTCCGGCGTGGCGCAGCGCATGTTCAAGGCGTTGAGCCGGGACAACATCAACATCCGCATGATCTCCACCTCGGAGATCAAAATCTCCGTGGTGATCGACGAGAAGTACATGGAACTGGCGGTGCGTTCGTTGCACGAAGCCTTCGAACTGGACAAGGACGCTGGAGATCGTGTCAGAGACTGATCCGCAGAAAGCCGGCAAGGGATCGGCAGGGGGTGGAGGACGGGCAAGGCCGCTCAAGTCGGGAGCGCGGACCGGCGGCGAGCCTGTGGCCGTCTACGACACCACCCTGCGGGACGGCTCCCAGAGCGAGTCCGTGCAGTTCTCCGTGGAGGACAAACTGCGCATCACCCGCTATCTGGACAATCTGGGCGTGGATTACATCGAAGGGGGTTGGCCCGGGGCCAACCCCAAGGATGAGGCTTTCTTCGCCCGTGCCCGGGAGCTGAAACTGGTCCACAGCCGCCTGGCCGCCTTCGGTTCCACCCGGCGCGCCCATGTGCCGGCGGAACAGGATGGGGTGTTGAAAGGTCTGCTGGATGCCGCCACCCCGGTGATCACCATTTTCGGCAAATCCTGGCCCCTGCACGTTGCCCGGGCCCTGGGCATCAGCCTCCAGGAGAACCTCGACATCGTTTTCGACTCGATCCGCTATCTCAAAGAGCGGACCGATACGGTCTTCTTCGATGCCGAACACTTCTTCGACGGCTTCAAGGCCGATCCGGATTACGCGGTCAAGGTGCTGATGGCGGCCCGGGACGGGGGGGCCGACACCCTGATTCTGTGCGATACCAACGGGGGCACCCTCCCCGGAGAGATCGGCGCCATCATGCGGCAGATCGCCCTGGAGGATGTCCGTCTGGGGATCCACTGCCACAACGACGGCGGCGTGGCCGTGGCCAATACCCTGATGGCGGTGGAGTGCGGCGCGTCGCAGGTCCAGGGGACCATCAACGGTCTGGGAGAACGGTGCGGCAACGCGGATCTCACCTCGGTGGTGCCCAATCTGGTCCTGAAAATGGGCCGTACCACCCGCATGGGGCGCGAAGGTCTGCCCCGTCTGAGCAAGGTCAGCCGGCTGGTGGATGAACTGTGCAATCGTCCACCCCAGAAGAATCAACCCTTTGTGGGGGCTTCCGCCTTCGCCCACAAGGGGGGGATTCATGTCTCCGCCATTCTGAAGGATCCGGCCACCTACGAGCACATCGATCCCGAACTGGTGGGCAATGAACGGCGCATTCTGGTCTCCGACCAGGCGGGGCGCAGCAATCTGTTCTACAAGGTGCGGGAGCTGGGCATCACCGAGGTGGATCCGGCGGATCCCCGGTTGCAGCAACTGCTGACCGAACTCAAGGATCTGGAGTTTCGCGGCTATCAGTTCGACGCGGCGGAGGCCTCCTTCGAGTTGCGCATCCGCAAGGCGTTGGGTCAGTTGCCCGAGTTCTTCCGGCCTCTGGGATTCCGGGTGATCGACAACCATATCATCCAGGAGGACGGCTCCCAGATGATGGTCGCCGAGGCCACCGTCAAGCTGGAGGTGGGCGGCAGGCCGGTTCATTTCGTCAGCGAGGGGAATGGCCCGGTGGATGCTTTGTATACCGTGCTGCGCCGCGCGCTGGAGTGGCACTATCCGGCCATCGACGCCGTGACCCTGGTGGATTACAAGGTGAGAATCCTGGGTCAGTCGGCGGATGGTCGTTCGGGAACCGGTTCGAAGGTGCGCGTGCTGATCGAATGGCGCGATGACGAGCGTACCTGGGGAACCGTGGGGGTGTCGGAACACATCATCGCCGCCTCGTATGACGCCATCATGGATGCCTTGACCTTCAAGCTTTACAAGGATAAAGAATCATCCGCGAATTGAATTGGCGGGATTGTGCGCAGGTTTGGCCTTGGCTTATCGAACCAACAGAGGAAAGCGAGAAACCATGAAGAAAATTGAGGCGATCATCAAACCCTTCAAGCTGGATGACGTGAAAGAGGCCCTCTCCGAGGTGGGCATCCAGGGGATCACCGTGACGGAAGTGCGGGGATTCGGTCGGCAGAAGGGACATACCGAACTCTATCGGGGTGCCGAGTACGTGGTGGACTTTCTGCCCAAACTGAAGGTCGAGGTGGTGCTGGAGGATGACCGGGTGGATCAGGCCGTGGAGGCCATCGAGCGGGCCGCCCGGACGGGCCGCATCGGCGACGGCAAGATCTTCGTCACCCCGGTGGAACGGGTGGTGCGCATCCGGACCGGCGAACGGGATGCCAATGCCCTGTAGTCGGAAGGTGCGCGGCTCAGCCGACGCCCGCGACGCATGAAGGGCGGACGGGAACTCGGCGCCCAGTTTCTGCCCGGCGAGGTGATCTTCCGGCAGGGGGAACCGGCGCGCTGCATGTACGTCATCCAGAAGGGCCGGGTGGAGATCGTCATGGAGTCGGAGTTCGGGCCGCGCCACCTGAACTCCCTGAAGGAAGGGGACATCTTCGGGGAGATCTCCCTGTTCGCCGAAAAGGCGCGCATCGCCACGGCCCGGGCGGTCACCGAAGTCCGCGCCCTGCAACTCGATGAAAAGACCTTTTTGAGCCGTCTGCATCAGGATCCCTCCCTGGCGTTCCGGCTGATCCGGAAACTGGCGCAGCGCATCCACGATCAGGACCACGAACTGATGCGGGATCACGCCAACGAGGTGGAGGTCTGCCCGGTCACCGGATTCACCAGCTATATCGATCTGGCGACCTTCCTGGACGCCGAGGTGAAACGGGCCCGACGGCTCAAACAGACCATGGCCTTCGCCATTCTGTTGATCGATGGCTATGCCGGCATCGTGGAGCAGTGGGGCGAAGCGATGGGCGAGGCGGTCTCCCGTCGTCTGGCCGAGGTGGTGCGGGAACATGTGCGCCGCACGGATGTGGCGGGCCGGTTCGGGGCGGACCGCTTCGGCGTGCTGCTCTACGAGGCCGATGGCGCTTCGGCGGTCCACGTGTGCGAAAAGATCCGTTCGGTTTTTGCCGGCTTCCGCTTCGAGGCCGACGGGAACAGCTTTTCCAC
>JADGAB010000168.1 GCA_015232245.1 Magnetococcales bacterium
GTTTTTTTGTGGGGCCGCAATGGGTTGTGTTGCGGATCGTGGGCCAGGGGGATTATCCCTTGGGTGGGGTCCAGAATGAGGCCTGGGAGTGCAAGCCCAGGTACTTTTCAAGAGCGCAGGTGCCTGGGGGTGACTCGACCCTGGATCAGATCGCCAGCAGTGACGCCGAATTCTCCCGGCCATCCATTCAAGAGCGCCGCAAGGCCGGCTTCAAGGATTGCTTCGATGCTTGATGCTTTGCAGCAGAATCTTTTTTCCGGGAGAAGAGCACGCACTCATCCAGATGAGATGATTGTGCATCATGTCTGCCGTGGACAGGTGACAAGTCAGCGGTATTTGTGAAGCGCTTTCAATGCGGGAGTGGTTTCAGGGAATGGGGGGTGGCATGCTGGTGGGAGGTCAATTTTCTCCCTTTTGGAATCTCAACCTTGTGCACGGGGAGGCTCCCCCTGCACAAGGTTGATCACAAATCAGGGTGTTGTCAACCGCCATGAGAGGCGGTCTGGACTTTTTCCTGTAAACGGGCCAACAGGGGTTCGATATCCTCCGGGGTGCGAATGGCCTGCTGAAACTGGGAACGATAATTGGCCACCACGCTCACGCCTTCGATGATCACATCATCCACCTTCCAGGCCCCCGCCGTGCTGTGCATGAAATAGGAAATCTTGTATTGCTGCCCCTTGGCGTGAATCAGGCTCTCCACAATCACCATATCCTCGGCCTTGGGAACCTCCTTGAGAAACTCCACCCGTTCTCCGTCATAACGCTCGATCATGTTCATGTAGGTGTTTTCCAGCAGCTTTCGGAACAGATCGACAAAACGTTGCTGCTGACCCGGGGTGAACTTGACCCAGGCACGACCCACGGCGCTTTGAGACATGCGGGAAAAGTCAAACTCCTGATAAATGACCCGACGCAACATCTCCCTGCGCTCCTCGCGCCGGGCCGGCACCGCCAACTCCCGATCCTTCAGGATGGTGATGGCCTGTTGCACCGAGGCCTGCAGTTTGCCCATGCGGAAACCCTCCTGGGCCACGGTCACGCTCCATACCGACAGAGGGGCCAGGAGCACGACCCAGAAAAACAGACGGTTGACCATGATACGCCGCAACATCTTTCCCACTCCTTAGGCTAAAGAATTTCAACCATACCTACACCGCAACCGTTTCGGGATGCGCTGTTTTGTTTGCAGGGGTCCATGGGGATGATACCTCTGGACTCGAATAAATCAAGACAATCTGTCCAACCATGGCGCGGTCTATTTGATGCTGCCGTGAATGAACTGGCTGATCAACTCCTCAATGTTGATGGCCGGTTCGGTTTGACGAATCATCCCTTCGGCGACGAGGATCTTCTTGGAAGCGCCCGGAGAGATTTTGATGTAACGATCCCCGATCAACCCCTTGGTGCGGACCGAGGCAATGGCGTCCTCCTGGATGGGCACATCGGGCCGAATGAGCATGCGCACCCGGGCCTCGTAGTCCGCGGTATTGAGTTCGATCTGGTCCACCCGACCGATTCCCACTCCGCCGATCTCCACCGAAGCCCCCTGCTTGAGGCCGGCAATGGAGGTGAACTGGGCATAGATCGGGACCATGCCGCTGCCCACCAGCTCCATGCGCGCCAGACGCACCGACAGCCAGGCCAGTGACAACAAACCTGCCAATACGAACAGTCCCACGGAAATTTCCAACCTGGCGCTTCTCACCTGCATCTCCTTCTTGAACGAACCATCCAACCCCATCCACTGCGAGAGGTGAATTTTTGAAAGAAAGCGGCGCACCCGTTCAGATCACCTGAATGGGTCCGTCAAGATCTCCCCGAATGAACTGGCGGATCACCGGATCCGGAGAAGCCATCACCTCCCGGGAGGGTCCGGAAAAGAGCACCTTGCCCCGATGCAGCACAATGACATGATGACTCCACTTGAAAATTTCCGGCACGGCGTGACTGATGACCACCATGGTATACCGGGTGCGCATGAATGTATCGCAAATCAGATAATGAATGGCATTTTCAATGATGGGATCCAGCCCAGCCGTGGGCTCGTCCAACAAGAGAATTTCCGGATTGGTCACCAGGGCGCGGGCCAGGGCCGCCCGTTTCATCATGCCGCCGCTGAGTTCATCCGGAAATTTGCGTTCCATGCCCACGAGATTGACCTCTTCCAGACAACGCATGACCCGCGCGCGAATGTCGATTTCGGAGAGTCGGGTTTTCTCACGCAAGGGAAAGGCCACATTGTCAAACACATTCAAGGAGTCGAACAGCGCTCCACCCTGGAACAACAGACTGAAACGTCCCCGCACCCGGGTCAACTCCCGACCGGAGATGCGTCCCAAAGAGTGCTCGCCCACCCATACAGAACCCTGATCCGGCTTCATCAGGCCGACCATGTGCTTCATGATCACGCTTTTGCCGCCACCGCTCATGCCGATGATGGCCGTGACCCGGTTGGCGGGAATGGCCAGATCCACCGCATCCAGCACCCGTCGGCCATCGAGGATCTTGACCACCTGTTCCAGACGGATCACCGGTGGAATGTCGCTGGAGACCTGATAGGCATCCCGCTCCTGGGCGAACTGGCGCGACAGACACCCCAACAACTCCGCCTGGGAGATGCAACCCATTTCCACCAGGGTGCGTCCCACCAGATGGGCGCTTTCATCCTGACCGCCGGTGCTTTGATGACGCCGCAAGGCCAGATCGAGTTGACGGGCCGTGACGCAACCATTGGCCACCAGTTGCTGTCCCAGAGGCAGAGGGGCGCTCTGGGAGGCGGGGGAGTCGAACGCGGGATCGGTTGGCAGGGTTGTCGGCATGGCGACATCTTTCACAGCATGATGGAGGTGATGAAATAATCACACACCAGAATCAAGACCGAACTCAAGACCACGGCGGAGGTGGTGGAGTGGCTGACCCCCTCGGCGCCTCGCCGGGTAAAAAATCCCTTATAGGTGCAGACCCACGTGACGATAAGACCGAAGGTGCAGGATTTTATCAGGCCGGTCACGATGTCGTGCATCTCCACGGAGGACTCGATGCCGCCGAAATAGGTGCCGCCGCTCATGCCCAGCAGTCGTACCGCGACCAGATAGCCTCCCCAGATGCCAATGACATCAAAAAGCACGGTCAGCAGGGGGACCACCAGCAGACCGGCCTCGATGCGGGGAGTGACCAGGAATTTCAGAGGCGGAATGCCCATCACTTCCAGGGCGTCGATCTGTTCCCGGATGCGCATGATCCCCAGTTCCGCGGTGAGGGCGGAACCGGCCCGTCCGGTGACCATCAGACCCGAGAGCACCGGACCCAGTTCCCGGATGATGGAGAGCGCCACCGCCGGACCCAGCAGGGCTTCGGAACCGAAACGGCTGAGAGTGTAATAGCCCTGCAGGGCCAGAACCATGCCGGTGAAAATGGCGGTCAGGGCGATGACAAACAGGGAGCGCAGACCGATGAAATGGACCTGCTTCAAAAAACTGGTCCATCGATAGGGGGG
Organism: Magnetococcales bacterium; assembly: GCA_015232245.1. Classification (GTDB taxonomy): domain Bacteria; phylum Pseudomonadota; class Magnetococcia; order Magnetococcales; family Magnetaquicoccaceae; genus Magnetaquiglobus. The sequence goes on from JADGAB010000168.1 coordinate 3,500, forward strand.
CACGGGAAGTGATATAATAATTTCCCACATGAACAAAAACATGCGTCCAATCTCCCGGACCACGTTGATGCTCTGTGAGCCGATATGTCCGATCAGATCAATCATGAAGATCGACTTCCGAAAGCCGCTTTGGGCGGGAACCATTGGATTCAGGGATGCGATGAATACACAAATTTTCTCAAAGGCGTTGCAAACTGACCAATTATCACCCATCATCTTGGACATTGGCAAGGGAAGCCGACCAATTAAAGAAAACAACCCAAACAAGGATCAATGCCAATGCGTAAACTTCTGCTGACATGGATGGCCGTGGCGTTTCTGTGGCTGCCGACGTTCAGCATGGCCGCGGATCAGACGGTTCGGAAGGATCAGACCCCGGTCATGGCTGCGGTGGATGGGGATGCCAGCCAGTTGGCTGTCAAAGCCAGATCGCAGGATGATCTGGAACCGGTCGCGGTTTCCGATCCTCTGGAACCATGGAACCGTTTCGTCTTCATTTTCAACGATCTGTTCTATCACGGCCTCCTCAAGCCGGTGGCCATGGTCTATGCGCTGATCATTCCTGAGCCTGTGCGGGTGTTGGTGAGCAATTTCTTTCACAACCTGGCCATGCCTCAGCACTTCGTGAGTGCCCTGCTGCAGGGAAAATGGGAGACCGCTGGCCGGGAGTTGAGCCGTTTCGGCATCAATACCGTGCTTGGAGGGTTGGGCTTTTTCGATGTGGCCGAAAACCATTTCAACCTCAAGAGCGCTGACGAGGACATCGGTCAGACCCTGGGAACTTATGGCATCGGCGACGGGATCTATATCGAATGGCCGATTCTGGGCCCCTCCACGTTGCGGGATTCCGTGGGCATGGCCGGTGACGCGCTGCTCAATCCGCTGAGCTACTATCCGGAAAATCATTGGACCCGTCTGGAGATCTACGGCGGCAAGGTGGTCAATCACACCTCCCGGCACATCGGGGAGTACGAGGATCTGAAAAAAGCCGCCATCGATCCCTACATCGCCCTGCGGGATGCCTATCTGCAGATGCGGCACGACCAGATCCGGCGCTGATGCGTCTTCCCCGCTTCAAAAAGGCAAACTTTTGAAAAAAAAAGCGGGGGTCTGGGGGATTCTTCCCCCAGGGTTTTGCTTTTGACTTTGGCGCGCTTTCCAAAAGAAATTCTTTCACGCACCGCGTGAAAGAATTTTGCGCGCCGCCTTGGCGAAAAGCGGCTTGTCCCCCTTTGTCAAAAGGGAAAAGGCGCCGCTTCGCGCCAAAGGCTTAAAATCCCAGGGGCCTCATTCCTGGCCCCCACCCCAGGGGGACGATCCCCCTGAACCCCTGTCAATAAATAACGCATCCCGTGATGGACGCGGTTCGATTGTCCGGATTTTTCGCCACTTCAGCCCTCCAGAGCCTCCGGCTGCGGTCTTCATTTGAATCACGGTTAATTTTTTGGCATAATGATCGCTATTCGATCATCATGAGACCGGTATGGACCCGAAACAGGTGACCATGGACCGTCATTTTTTTCACGCATTCTCCCTGGAGTGGCTTGCATGAACCTTTTGCGCTTGGCAGTACGCGCCGTGGCCCTGTTCGGGCTTCTTGGCGGTGCGTTTCTGACCTCTGTACCGGCCTTTGCCGGCGAATCCCTGGATGAAATCTACGCCATCGCGGACCGCAAGGAGTTCGATACCGCCTTGAAACGGTTGAACCTCTTTCTGACCGAGCATCCCCAGGATGCCCAGGGACGGTTTCTCAAAGGGTTGATTCTCACCGAAACCCGGCAACGGGATCAGGCCATCGCGGTGTTTCAGCAGTTGAGCAAGGATTTCCCCGAACTGCCGGAACCCTACAACAATCTGGCGGTGCTGTTCGCGGAACAGGGGCAGTTCGACAAGGCCCAGGAGGCGTTGAATCAGGCGGTCAAGGCCCATCCCAATTATGCCACGGCCCATGAGAATCTTGGGGATATTCATGCCAAGATGGCCTCCCAGGCCTACTCCAGGGCCTTGAAGCTCAATCAGGGCAACATTGTGTTGGCCAACAAGTTGAACAAGGTCAAGACCCTGTTCAACGAAGGCAACATGGAAGGACAGGCATCCCGTCCTGCCCAGGCTTCCGGCACGACCGCCGGCAAACCGGCAACCCCGCCGACCAAGACCATGGCCAAGAGTGAATTGCCGCGCACCGGCGCTCCACCGGCGGCCTCGGACAATATCAGCGCCAAAAAGCCCGCGGCTCCTTCGGCCCAGGCAACCCCTGCGGCCCAGCCTGAGGCCCAGCCGGCGAAATCCTCCCCGCCCCAGGTCGAACCCCAACCGGCGTCTCAGTCCGAGGCCCAGGGGGTCAAACCCGCGTCCCAGCCTGCCCAGGCTGAAACACAACCGGTCAAACCGGCTTCCCTGCCCGATTCCCAACCGGCCCAGATCAAACCGGAGACCGAGCCTGCCAAGGCCAGGGAACCCGCCACACCGGCCCAGACCGCCGCCGCAGAGCCTGCCAAACCCGACGCCCGGGCGCAGACCCCGGTGGCCGAACCGTCCCGGGACGCAGCGGACAAGAAAGGGGATGCCGCCGCAGCCAACGATGTCAAGCAGGCGGTGCTCGATTGGGCGGCGGCCTGGTCGGCCAAGAGCCTGGATCAGTATGTCGGCAGCTATTCCGTTCGGTTTCAGCCGCTCAGCAAGACCTTGAAAAATCGTGACGCCTGGGAGAAAAATCGTCGCGAGGTGATCGGCAAGGCTGGTTCGATTCACATTCATGTATCGGATCTGCGTATCACCATGCTCAATGAGAATCGGGCCCAGGCCACCTTCCAGCAGAATTACACCGCCAACAATTATCGGGATCGGGTGAAAAAGACCCTCTCTCTGGAGCGTGAGAGTCAGGGCTGGAAAATCGTGCGGGAGTATGCCAACGAGTGATGAGGAGCATCCTCATGGGGGTCGGGGACAACCTGTTCCCAACCGGATGGGGATGGACCTGAATCACCTGACAATTTTACGGGCGGGTAAACCCCTGCGAGTGAACCCATGGAAAACGAATCAGTCTCATCAGCGCGGATCAAGGCCACTGTATCGGCCCATGTGTTGATTCTGGATCAGCGTTTGCGTCCGGATCGGGTGAAGATTCTGTTGGCCCGTCTGGCGTATCGGGACCATCGGGCGCGCAAGTGGTCTTTTCCGGGGGGGTATGTGGATCAGGGGGAGGGATTGGAAACCGCTTTGAAACGGGAGGTGTCCGAGGAGATCGGGGTGGAGTTGGTGCAGTGTCGTTATCTGGAGACCGTGCCGTTGTTGCTTATTGAAGCCCCGAACATCGGTTTCATTTTTTTGTGCGACTCCTGGAAGGGAACGCCGGAGGCGAGAAGCCGGGAGATTCTCGAAACCGCCTGGGTGGACGAGGAGACTTTCTGGCAGTTGGATCGGGAAGGGCAGTTGGCCTATCCCCAGATGCGGGAGCAGACCCGTTCGTTGGGTTGGCATCCTCCTCCATCCGAAGAGCCGGTGCCGGTTTCCAAGGGGCGGTGCATCTGGACCCGGATGGTGCTCTTTCTGTTGTTGACCCTGGGGGCGGTGAGCGCTGATGCCGGGAACTCCAGGGTGTTGCCATCCGAGGATGACGAGAGCGCCTTCGAGGAGACCTTCGGGGATGTGCGGGACCGTTTGATGGATGCGGTACGGGCTTTGGGCAAGGCGGGTCGCAAGACTCTGGAGGATGAAATGCCCGCCTTGAAGGAAAAGGCCCAGGATGCGCTCAAGGAGACGGAGCGGATGTTCAAGGATCTGGAGAAGCAGATTCCTCCTCCGGCAGAACAGAAGAAAACCCCCGAAACGCCACCTCGCAAGGAGTTGCAGATTTAAATTTCAGCCATTTCGGGATGCGTAGTTTTACTGATAGGGGTCCAGGGGGATTATCCCCCTGGTGGGATC
>JADGAB010000169.1 GCA_015232245.1 Magnetococcales bacterium
TCAAAAGGTCCAAAAGGTTGCGATATTTTAGTAACTCCTTGTTTTGCAAGTAGATGTTACGAAAATTTTGCTAGAGGCGGTTTTTTAGAAGTCAAGGAGAAAAATATGGTTAATGCGATATTTTTAAAAAGAAAATTGCGCATTCTGAATGCAATTTCCTAACCGGACATCACTGCAAAAAGGTCTACAAAAAGGGCTTCTTTGTCCATGCCTCTGGAGAGCGCCAGAATCTCACTTGCACCGTCAAATACCTTGGTCGATATGCCCGTCGCCCACCACTATCAGAACTCCGCATCAAGGACTACACCGGCGAAATGATCACTTTTGAGTTCAAAGACTACCGGAACCACGAGACCCCTGTCCTCTATACACTACGCACGGTCGAGTTCATTCGAAAGCTGGTTCGACACATTCCTCCTCACTATTTCAATGTTATCAGACACTATGGGCTATTAGCCAGTCGGATGAAGGCTGCGTACCGCAAACTCACCGATCAACTGCTCCCACCATCGGCAGAGGTCAAGTCTGCTGTGGACTGGCGCGAAAGGCAGACTGCATACAGAGGGAAAGATCCATTGCTCTGCGGCATTTGCGGGAAGATGCTGGCGTTCGTCTCCGCTCATCTGCCCAACCCTCTGTCATTGATCAAAGCCCGATTTCAGACGGCCCCCCCTTAATCGTTCCTGCATCGGTGCGCAAAAATGTATGATTTTTGATATAATTGCATTTTTTAACTATTTTTATTGTTTGAAAATAATCAACAGTCATAGTTCTTCTTACTATCAATGATAATTCGAGGCTCTTTTTGCCATAAATTCAGATAATTGGTCGATAAAAACCACTGTGTATTTTTTTGTTTTTCCGAAACGTGGACGATGAAAGAGCTTCTGAGCTACAAAGTGCGCCCAAAATGTAAAACTTTAATCACTCACGGTTAGATGTGGTGGTACCCTCCAAAAAGGTAGAGAATCATATTGGAGCAATTTGGTATTTTATCCACCACTATAACGCTTCCTTGGCTGTGAAATGATACTCACTACATGTGCAGGGCTACCTCAATACCTTGGTGTGATGGTTCTGCGTGACCTGCCTCTTTCAGGCATGAAAGAGAAATCCGGGAACATCCCGCACAGCGGTTTGCAACCTACCCAGTCGGTCGAACAATTCATCCGGGATCGTGGGAGCGATGGCCGTATTGTTCGGGAGTTGATTCAGGGTTGATTCAAGCATCTTGCAGGCGTTGATCACCTCGAACAGATGGAAGAATTGAGCAACACCCACAATCGCCTGGAGACGGTGGATGGCCTGTATTCGGAGATTGGGAGAAATAGCAGACGATTGGTTCTTGATCAGGTAGAAATCCTTCTCCAGTCCGGAGATTTGCTTGTTGGCCTCTTCGATAAACATCCACAGCTTGTCATCGATACGGGATGGTCTGCCTGAAAGCCACAGGGTCATGACCTGGCATGCCTTGGGATCGACCGCCTGCCAGGCAGCCGGATGGGTCCGCGGATCGCCCAGGTTCTTGACCAGAAAATCCCGCACCAGGTTTTTCAGAGTGGTTTCCGGTTCGCGATCAATGAAAGGACGCAACAAGAGTTCGGCCAGTTGCGCCTTGAAACCGGGGATGATTTGCAGAAAACGACCCTGTTGGTCGCGGAATCCATTCAGAAGCACATTCAGGGATTCGATCTTCAACCCAGCGTGCGGGTCCGCATAATGCTGCATGCGGATCAACAATCGGGCCAAGGTCCGTTGGACGAATCCGCCTGTTGCCAACTCCCCACTGAAGCCGGCTTCCTGGCAGAAACGCTCGAAGGTCACGTTTCCCTGGTAGATTCGCTCTGCCAGACGATCCGGTCCGTCTATCGTCAGCAAATGAAAGTGGTCGCAACGCTCTTTCCATATCTGCCATTTGGGATGACGGCTGCCAGCGATAAGGTCATAGACCACGGGATGGAGGAGTTTTAATGGTTCTGATGTCAGTGGCTTCAAGAGGATCTGGTATAACAGGACCGACAACGAGCCGCTGGAGGGATGCTCCCGGAACCACGCGATCCACTCTGCAAGCAGGTCAGGAAGATCTGCCAGGGTCACTCCCTCGCCAAGATCCTCGAAGAGAAACCAGGGCATTTTTTTGAGGTCCTTGCGGGCCAGTCCCTCAATGCTCCCTCGTTGCGCAATCCATTCGACCACACGCAACAGACCGGTTTGCAGATCCTCGGTCGGAATGCGGGTGAAGGTGCTCTGCGCAAAGAGCGCGGCAAGCTTTTGTTCGGCCTGCGCCACCCGACTGCTGATCGGCAGATTGACCGGGAAGAAAAACGCTTGCTGATGAGCGAAGATGGCGCGTTTCAGGCTCATTTCAAGGCATCGAGTTTCTGGGTCAGGCGGTCCAACTCTTCAAAGAGTTGAGGAATGACCGAGGGTGGTTTCGGATTGATCAGAAAGAAGCGGATGTCGATGCGCCGGTTGGCAGGCTCGGCGGTCGGTGTCATGTGCAGGATGACCGGTCGGTGTTCGCCATAGCCGCTGATACCGAAAACCGGCTGTCCCTTTTGATTGCGTAACTCCTTGAGGATGGAGCCCCCTTTTGCGTCGCCCAGAACGGTTTCAAAGGTCTTGATGGAACGCATGCCGGAGAGGTGGAGATTGTTGGCAAAGGGATTGGCCTTGCCCAGTGGGATATTGTCGGTATGCCCCTCGATGAAGACGGCATCCAGAGTGCCCGGATTCCATTGTTTGTCGTCGCAGGCATCGGGTCGCACCGCCTTGTCAACCGATCCGGCATAGCAGGGCAGATGACGCGCCATGACTCGGGCGAGTTTGGTGAGGGTCTCCTCTCCACCCGGTGCGAATTGCGCAGCACCCAGGGGAAAGAGGATCTCGTTGGGCAGGCGCAGGATGCCGTGATTGGGGTCGATGAAGACCTGAATATTCTCGATGGTCAAATCATGATGCAGATCGGTCAGAAGCTGGTGGAGAAGCTGGCGCGTCTTGGCCATGTGCTGATCCAGATCCCGCTTGAGATGCGCGGCCAGGTCACGCAACTCCACGATGCCGACTTCGAGTTTTTTCAATTTCTCGTTTTGTTTTTCATGGAGTTTCTTGATCTCCTCGCGTTCCTCGGTTGCCTTGAGGTATTCTGCGCGGAAGTCTTTTTCGGAATTTCCCATATTGAAGGAGAAGATGATAAGAATGACAATGAATACATACAAAAGCGCGGACATCACATCGCTGATCGAGATGGAATAATCGTGCGCCGTATATTGCGGCCCTCTGGTTTCTCGTCTGCGCTGGTACATGGCCGTTCCGTTACTTCTGGTCCGGGTTGGTCTGTATATAGTAATGCATGGTGTCGTTCATTTTTTCCAATTTTTCGTTAAGCTCATCAATGGTGCCGCGCAGTTGATGCGACATCTGATCCATATGTTCGTCCACGCCACCAATGAATTCCAGGATCTTCTCCGATGAAAAATTCTTCAGATCACCGTTCAAGGCCCCAAACGTTAATGCCATGTTTTCGGTGACATGATCGATCTTGCGCTGATGGTCGTTCCAGGATGTGTGCAACTGCTGCTGCATTGTGGCCATCGTTGATTTCAACCGTTCCTGTGTCACTGCCAGAGCGGCAAGATTCTGGCCGACTTCATGATTGGTCATGCTCTCGGTATTTTTTAAATCGTGCGAGAGTTGTTGCAAAGTCGTCATGGCGACATGGATCTTCTGTCCGGCCTGCGTGACTTGTCTGGAACTCTCGATGAGCGGCTTGAGCAGGGTGGAGGAGAGATTTTCCAGAAAGCCGCTCAAGGTATCGTTCATGTCATCGAGCTTGGAGCCAAGATCGCCGACACTGTAACCCAGTTTCTCGGAGATTCCGCCCATGTGTTCGTCGATCTGGGCGATAAAATGGAGCACCTTGTCGGAAAACTCCTGCAGGCCATTGTTGAGATGGGAGAAGGTTCGGCCAAGGGTGTCGTCCACCTTTTCGAAACGGGCTTCGTAGTTCGTCAACAGAAGACGCAACTGCTCGTGCGCCTTGCCGATGCCGGCCAGCGTCTGCCGGGCGGTCTCCTGGGTGGCGGTCAGGGAGGTGGAGACCGATTCCAGTTTATCGCTGCTGGTTTGCAGCTTTTCACCGGCCACGGCGATCATCATGGCACCAGACTCCATGGCCTCGACCAGATGGCCGAAGCGTCCGCCTTCCGGATCGAAGTTGTTGGAAGCCGTGACTATTTTGGAGAGTGCCTGACGATTTTCGTCTGCCAGACGTGCGGGCTGTTGCTGCATGGTCACGTTGAGACGGGTCAGTGCGTGGTTGATCTCGCCGACCGCCTGCACCAGGGATGAGGCAGCCACACCAACCAGGGATTGCAATTCGGCATTGCCCTGACTGTACTGTTCACGGGAGTTATGCAGTGCGGCAGTGATCGTCTGGTTGTGTTGATCCAGGCTGATGGTGGTCGATTGATTGTTGGATTCCAGACGTTCGATGAAATGCAGGATGCCGATCAGAAGCTCTTCAAGACGTTGTTGATCAAGATGCATCGCGGTATCGGACCGTTGCGCGACCGACTCCCGCTTGTTGGCGTGCTGCATCATGCCCTCTACGGCATAACGCATCTCCTCCATGGTGAGCAGCATGGTGGAGATGGACTCCTCGATGCGACCAGAGACCTGATCGCTTGCCTGGCGCAGGGTCGAGGCGGCTGTGGAATGCTGGCTGGAGAGCTGATTCAAGGATGCGGCAAAATGGCTGGCCATGCCTGCGGCAGTCTGTTCCAGGCTCTCCGAGGCGCGCAGCAGCAGACCGCCAGCCATCAGCATGGTTTCGGAGATGGTCTTGGATTCCTCCTGCAATGCATCGCGGGTTTGGTCCATGTAGTTGGTCATCTGTTCGAGGATCAGCTTTTCCTGCACTCCGGACTGGGTGGTCTCGCGCGGCTTGGCCGCAGTGACGGCGGTATCCAGTTTCGAGCCGATCGACTCCTGGAACCGCTCCATGCCGTTGAGAAGTTTTTCGGTAGCCGAGAGCAGATGGGGGGCTGCTCCGAAGATGCGTTGCATCTCGGTTTGCACTGCCAGCATGGCTGTGGAGGATTGAGCCATATCCTGCAAAGAATTGCCCATCTGCCCGCTGAAGCTGTTGGCCGACTCCCGGAGCAGGGTGACCAGTTCGGTTTGCGCACTCTTCATGCCGGCAGCCACCACCCCAAGATCGGCGATGGTGCGATGCATGGTGCCGGCCAAACCAGCCGAGGAGTCCTTGAGCAAAGCGGACATGTCGGTTTGCGCGCCACGCATTCCCGCAGCCACATCGGCCAGATCGGCCAGAACACGCTCCAGGCGACTGCTCATGCCGGTGGAGGAGTCCTTCAAGGCGGCGGCCAACTCCACCTGGGAACTGCGCATCCCGGTCGCGACATCGGCCAGGTTGGCCAGCAGATGGTGGATCACGGCTTCCTGGTTTGCGGTCGCCTGTTGAGAAGTCGCACTTTGCACATCGCCGCGATTCTTCAAATCCGAGAGTATCTGCGCCGCATCCTGGGTAAAACGAGTCAAGCGTTCATTCTGGACGGAGAGATTCTTGTTGAGGCCCGAAACGAGTTGTTCGAGCTTCTGGCTGCTCTGATCGGTGACACCGTGCATGCCGGAGATCAGTTGTTCGATCTTCTGATTGCCCTGATCGGCTGCGCCGTGCAGCCCAGAAAGGAGTTGTTCGATCTTCTGATTGCCCTGATCGGTTGCGCCGTGCAGCCCAGAGAGGAGTTGCGCGAGCGTTTGATTCTGCCGGTCGCCAACTCCGCGCAGTTCACCCTGATATTGGTTCAAACCGTCCGAGATCGTGCGGAGATGGGCATCCTGAGCGATGTGGATGGCACCCAGGGCCTCGGTCAACTGGCTCATCGCCTGATTCAGGCTGTTCAGCGATCCGGCGGAGGATTCGCGCATCAGCGTGGTGAACTGTACTCCAAAGTCGTCAAAGGCCTCGCGGATGCTGCGCGCCGTGTTCAGCAACCCTTCCTGTCCGCTGGCGCGCAGGTCGCGCCACAGCTCTCCCATGCCTTCGTTCTGATTGCGCAGATTGTCGTTCAAGGCAAACAATCCCAGTTCAATCGCTGAAAGTTTTTGTCCGAGTGTGGTTTGAAACTGTTCAAACAGGGGAGCGAGCGCACCTTGCATGGCCTGCTGCTGGGATGCGCGCTGATTGTCCTGATAGCGCACCAGGGTTTCGAACATCTTGCCGATGGCCGGGGCAAGACTGGCGCCAATACGGTTTTCGACCTCCACCGCCGTGGATGCGGACTGCTCCTGGCCGACCGTTTTGGCTTGCAACAGCCGGGTCAGTTTTTTCAACTCCGCGACCTGCTCCATCTGGGCGATATGGAGCCGGGACATCGCGCTGTCCTCTTGATGTTGGATCTCGAAACAGGCTTCCAATTGTTCGCAGAAATGATGTACCAGACCTCCGATCCAGTGCTGCCGCCTTTTTTCGATGATCGAAAACAGGATGGAGAGGCCAATACCGAAAATCGAGGTGATGAAGGCTGTGGAGACACCCCCCATCAAGAACTTCATCGCCTGCTTCATCTCCGTCGGCCCAGCCGACATGCCGTCCTGCGCCAGATAGATGCCGGCCACCAGTCCGACGAAGGTTCCGAAGATGCCTCCGCCGGTCAAGAATCCGGGGATCGCATCAAAAAGACGGGAGTTGATATTGACAAAGTAGAGGGTGCGTTCGTTGAAATAGATGGCCGGGTCCGCGCTGGTGCGGATGGCCTGCTGCCCGGAATCCTGCGAGGGAAGACGGAGATGCTTGACGAATTCCGCCCACACGGCACCAAAATAATGCATATCCGGCTGTTCCATCCCTTGCCGGAAGATGGACCAGTTTTTGGCGAATTGGATTTTGCGCAGCAGGATTCTCTGGACCGGATCGGATTCCTTGCGCAGTTCCTGTGAACCACTGTGCTGTTCGATGAGACTCAATCCGCGCAAAATCTGCTTGCCGATTCTGCGGGTTTGCAGATAGAAGATTCCCAGGCTTATCAGAAAACCACTGATCACCAGGAAGGCCAGAACCAGATGACCTCCGAGGCCAGAAAAGAAGGTGGCTATGGCAATCATGAGGCGAGAACCTTTAGTCGAAAGTTTTCTGTTGGAAAAATCAATAATAAACGTTCATAATCTTATTTAAGATTCAATTAGAATGTTACTTTATAAGCTACAATAATGTCAAGTATGATATGCAACAACAGTGGCATCGCGCAATGTTATAAAATTATTATTTTACTAATTCAATTTATATTTTATATTTCTATTTCGTGAACTGATTGCTCTAAAAGCTGTTTCGACTTAGAGCGCTCCTGTGATAGATAGGAATAATTCTC
>JADGAB010000016.1 GCA_015232245.1 Magnetococcales bacterium
CACCCGGTAGGACTCCTTGCCTTCGCCCAGAGGACCGCGCCTGAATTCGCCGCTCTCGTTGACCTTCTCCAGGGCCGGAGCCTCGCCCAATTGCACCCGGGTCATGGCCTTGAAGTCGTTGGCGGTCATCCTTTAAGCGTTTGGGGTTGGAGACATGCTGCGAACGGCCACAACCTTTCCCAGAATTCTGAGTTCATCCCCCTGTTCAATCCTAATGGGACGATAGGCTGGATTGGCTGCCTGCAGCTCAATCAATGTATCAGATATGAACAATCGCTTGACCGTCGCTTCGTCACCCATCAACGCCACAACGATTTCACCATTCTCCGCGATCGGTTGTTGTCGGACGATCACCAAGTCTCCCTCGCAGATATCCTCGTCTACCATGCTGTCGCCTTTCACCCGCAAGGCGAAGCATGTACCACGAACCACATGCGACTCCACCAGCACCTCGCCAATCCTGTTTTCCACCGCCAGAATCGGTATCCCGGCGGTCACCATCCCTAAAACGGGCACGGAAACCAAATGAGGAATCCGAGGAGTTTTTTCCACCACTTCCAGGGAACGCACCTTACGGGGAGAGTGGCGCAGCAAGCCTTTCCGAATCATGGCGGTGATCTGTTCATGCACACTGGGCGGCTTGATGTTGAGAATCTCGCTCAATTCCACCAATGTCGGGGCCATGCCATGCGACGCCATGAAAGCTTTGATGGCATCCAACATGCGTTGTTGGCCAGGAGTCGGGCCTTCCATGGGAAGTGGCCCACGTCGTTTTTTTTGGGTGTCCACCGTGACTTCATATCCTCCTAATAGATCCTATTTCCAGTTAGGATTGTATTAAAACACCGGCCCTTTCTCAAGCAGAAAAAATTTTTTCCGACAGATTGCCGTGACGGTGCGTATGTAAGGGATAAGGACATCACACCGAACCATTGCGAGGCTCCCTATGTTGCAGTCCACCGATCCCGACCAAATGACGCCAGAGGCCCGCCTGTCGGAGGCCGCCGCCATCCTGGCTGCAGGCATCAGGCGCCTGAAAGAAAAACAGAAAACAGAGAAAATTCCACTGGATAAGTCGGCAAACCAATGCCCTTATGGTCAAAAATCAACCAAAGGAGAAATGGCATGAACAATATCAACGCGATCAAACAGGTGGCGGCATTGCAGGAGATGCCAACCGCTGACCTGAAGAAGAAATGGGCGGATTTGCATCCCAAGACCGAACCCCCGCCTTACAATCGGGTGTTCCTGCTGAAACGGCTGGCGCATCGGATTCAGGAGTTGGCCATCGGAGGGCTGACAGGAACAGATGAGAAACGGCTGGAACGGCTGGCCAACGAGGAGGATGGTCTGCAGGAGACAAAGCGGATGCCGGGAGAGCAACTTTTTCCTGGCACCCGGTTGATCCGGGATTGGAAAGGTACGGAGCATTGCTGCACTGTTCTGGAGAATGGTTTTGAATACCAAGGCCGGAAATTTGGGAGTCTGTCGGCGGTGGCCACCGCCATCACCGGCACCAAGTGGAATGGGTTGGTGTTTTTTGGCATGAAGAAGCAAAGAGAAAAGGTATGAACGTTAAAAAGCCAATCATATCAAAAATCCGCTGCGCTGTCTACACCCGAAAATCTACGGAAGAGGGATTGGACATGGAATTCAACAGCCTCGACGCCCAGCGAGAGTCGTGTGAGGCCTACGTCGCCAGCCAGAAGGGTGAGGGGTGGTTTTTGGTTCCAGACCGCTATGACGATGGTGGATTCTCCGGTGGCAACATGGAGAGGCCTGCGCTCAAACGTCTGATGGCGGACATTGAGGCAGGCAAGGTGAATGTGGTGGTGGTCTACAAAATAGACCGTCTGACCCGTTCCCTGATGGACTTCGGAAAGCTGGTCGAGGTGTTTGAACGGCACGGTGTGACCTTCGTATCCATCACCCAATCCTTCAATACCACCACCTCCATGGGGCGGCTGACGCTGAATATTCTTCTTTCGTTTTCGCAATTTGAAAGAGAGCTTTCGGCAGAACGCATCCGGGATAAATTCGCGGCGTCCAAACGCAAGGGCATGTGGATGGGGGGGCATCCGCCGTTGGGGTATGTGGTGAAAGAGCGCAAGCTGGTGATCGATGAGGCCGAAGCGGAGACGGTTCGAACCCTCTTCCGTCGATTTATAGAAATCGGTTCCGTCACCCAAATGGTCAAGGAGATGGGGGAGGGTGGTGTGGTTGGAAAATACGGCAAACCCTTGGACAAGGGAGCGGTCTATCGCCTCCTCGGCCACCGTGTCTACATCGGCGAGATCGTCTACCACGGGGAGATCTACGCGGGCGAGCAGCAGGGGATCATAGATCGGGAGTTGTGGGAACAGGTTCACGGCATGCTTGAGAACAACAACCGCCAGCATACTGGGCCGACCCGGGTGCAGACTCCGGCGCCGTTGAAGGGCATCATCCGGTGTCGCCATTGCGACCGGGCGATGAAACCTTCGTTCACCCGTAAAGATGGACGGGTGTATCGGTATTACACCTGCCAAGCTGCGGACAAGAGCGGCTACAACGTCTGCCCCTTGCGTACCGTGGTTGCCGGGGAGATCGAGGCGGTGGTGATTCGTCATGTCCGCACCATGTTGCGGACGCCTGAGGTGGTGGTCAAGACTTGGCAGGCGAGCAACCTGGAAGAGAGCGGGATCAGGGAGAGGGATGTGGTTGATGCCTTGCGACGGCTCGATCCGATCTGGGAGGAACTCTTCCCGCTGGAACAGCAGCGGTTGGTACAACTTCTCATCGGCAAGGTGGAGGTGGACAAAAGGGATGTGAAGGTTCATCTGCGTGCGGAGGGGCTTGATACCCTGGCCCGTGAATTGAGCGACATCGGCAACAAGAAGGAGGTGGCGGCATGAAAACAGAGATGAGCAAAGACGGCAAGACCATCGTGGTCACTATCCCCATGGTGGTAAAGCGGAGGGGCGGGCGGAAATTGATCATCGCCCCCGAGGGGATGGACATGCCCCCGCCACGGGATGAGACGCTTGCAAAGCTGGTGGCAAAAGCGCACAAATGGCTGAAAATGCTGGAGAGTGGCAAGGCTCCTTCCCTCCGGGCGTTGGCCGAACAAGAGAAGGTTGGCGAGTCCTACATGTCCAAGGTGCTGCGGTTGACGCTGCTGGCCCCGGATATTGTGACCGCCATCATTGATGGGCGGCAACCGGACGTGATGAGTTGGAGGGAGTTGACGAAGCCGTTTCCATCGGTGTGGAGTGAGCAAAGGGAGCGTTGGGGGTTCCCAGAGCCGGGATGACTCAGCCATTTTCCTCCCGTCCTGCGTCTTCAGCAACTGGTGCAGGACGGGAGGGTGCGCAACATATCAATAATCTTTGTACTTGGCAACAACTACGCCGCTGACGATCAATGCTCCTTGAACGTCGATCAGGGGGTAGCGGGAATTCAACGGTTTCATGTATTGCCGCGATCCATGCACGATCAATTGTTTCAGGGTTGCCCGGTTATCATTGCCTGTACGGGCGATAACGAAACGGTTATGCTCTGCGTGCATGGTAGGATCGACGATGACGATTTCCCCTTCCTTGAATTCCGGTTCCATGGAGTCGTCCGGCACCTCCAGGGCATAGGCTGAGGAGCTGGTACGTGGGGCGACGGGAATCCAGGATTTCACATTTTCCGGATGATGGGATTCTGCCGTTTCCGGGGTGTATGCTTTGGCTTCCTCCCAGGAGATGAGGGGAATTCGAGCAAGAACCGGCATCCGGTACCCACTGGATGACTCTGCAACTCCCTACAATCTTGGGTCACCGCCAGGACCGCCGAGGCTCATTTCACCACGGCCCGTATCCAGCCAGATGGGATCGACACCACACGTCAGGGCAATAGAGACAGTGCGTCTGGAGGAACGAGATCTGCCGCACTCCAGTTTATGGACAGCGGTTTGGCTGATCTCTACACGATCGGCAAGTTGTTTTTGCGTGAGACCTGCAAATTTGCGAGCGGCTTGGACTCTGTCGCTCAGGGTTTCGGTTTTGTCGGCCATTTTATAGGCTCCTGGTTCGATTTTGAGTGGATTTGTATTAAAAATCAAACTGTTTTGAAAGTTCATCAACATTGTCAGGCGGCCATTCTTCCAAATGCATACCAAGACTCAATTCCAATTCATTTAGTAAGTCTTTTATTTCGTTTAAAGATTGTCGTCCGAAATTAGGCGTCTTGAGCAATCTAGATTCATGCATCTGTACCAAATCACCAATGTAAATTGCGCCCAGATTTTTAAGACATCTTGATGATCGAACAGAAATGTCCATATCATCTATTTTGCGAAATAAATTCGAATTCCATCTTGGCGCTATATTTTCAACAGGCTCTTCTTCTTTGATATAAAATTCTTCAAAATTAACAAATAAACTCAATTGTTCTTGAAGGATTTTGGCCGCCAGTGCAACAGCATCCTCTGGACTGATCACACCATTGGTTTCAATATCAAGAATCAACTTGTCGTAGTCTGTTTGCTGGCCAACACGGGCATTAAAAACTTTGTATGACACATTTTTAACCGGATTATAGCTGCAATCCAGGGGGATCTCACCAATATTGCTCGATTGATCATCGGACTTATACGTTGCCCGAACATACCCTTTCCCGGTGGTTACTGTCATCACCATATTCAGTTTGCCACCTTTCTTGATTGTGGCAATGTGGTGCTTTGGATTCAATATCTTAATTTCATGGCCGCAAGCAATGTCACCTGCCGTCACCACACCTGCCTTGCCAACATTTAAGGCTACGGTTTGGGTTGCGTCAGATTCCATCTGAATGACCACCCCTTTGAGATTGAGAATGATGTCAACGACATCCTCTTCTACGCCGGGGATAGTAGAAAATTCGTGCGAAATTCCTTCAATTTTGATGGAAGAAATCGCCGATCCTTCCAAGGACGAAAGCAACACACGACGCAAGGCGTTACCGAGCGTCGTCCCAAAACCTCTTTCCAAAGGTTCCACGACCAGGATGGCCTTGTATTGCGAATCTCCGTCCCCGACAAGTTGAATTTTGCGGGGCTTGATCAGTTCAGTCCAGTTTCTATGCATTCAGTCCTCTTTAATCATGTTTGACACAAAAGATCTCAACAAATTTTTTTGCATCAAGGCATGAAAAATTGGGGGGATAACCGATGGCGAACGTGAGCAACTGCGTCCGGTCCATGCCTGCAGGAGAGGAGGGATCTACATCCATCAGGCAGAAGCATAATCAAACACATCTTGTGCGTGATCAAGGGTAAAAGCATTATATCCGTGTCCGGGACAATGGACAGATTTTTGTCTTTTTCCTTTCCTCTCGTCGCGTTGCTGATTATTATCTCGATCAGCGACTCACCCCAAGGGGGCAACTTGGTTTCGGGTGCTTGTCGAGTCGTTCCCGCATTCACCACAAATCAGATGGACGATATGGCTACCACCACCAAAGCAGATCTCGTGGCAGCAGTTCACGAACACAGCGAATTATCAAAACCACTCGCAATCACCCTTGTTGAACAGGTGTTCGAGCATATCTCTCAACACCTGGGGAGTGGCGAGACCGTGAAGCTGTCAGGGTTCGGTGTGTTTTCCGTTCGCAGCAAACGCGTGAGGCCAGGACGGAATCCCAAAACCGGCGAACCCATCGAAATCACGGCGCGCAAGGTGGTGACGTTTCGGGACAGTCCATTGGTGCTGAAGGACAATGGGGAGCAGACTTCGTTCGGTATGGGGAGCCCCACACATGACCAGATCTGAGTTGATTGATGCAATCGCATTAAAAATGGAAATTTCTCGCCAGGATGCGGCTGTGGCGGTCAAGGCCGTGTTTGACACCATAAGCGCCTCTCTGACGAATGGCAACCGGGTGGAACTCAGGGGGTTTGGCTGTTTCGGCATCAAGGAGCGTCAGGATCGTACTGCTCGCAACCCCAAGACCGGAGTATCTGTAGAGGTGGAGGCGAAACGAGTTGTGTTTTTCAAGGCTGGCAAGGAGTTGCGTCAACGGGTGGACGTCTGACTGGCCGCACCAGTCGTGCCGTGTCGCGTTTTCTTTTTGACGGGCGCGGCGTGTTTTGTTGATACATTGAGAATGCGACACTTTTGCACGCAGGCCAATTTAGAAAGATTCGTAAACGAGGCTTGCCCCGAGACGGAAAAGAAGAAAAGGAAAGGGTGCCATGGATGGGTGTCATGACGGCAACGCTGAGAAAGTGGCCCAGTGTATCAAAGCCCTGGCCAACCCTCTGCGTCTGAAGGTGATCCTTACCTTGCAGGATCGGGAGTTGAGTGTGCAGGAGATTGTGGATTCCGTGGGAACCACGCAGTCCAATGTGTCACAGCATTTGACCATCATGCGTGATAAAAACATTCTGGCAACGCGTCGGGAAGGCAATCAGGTCTTTTATCGGGTGGGAGACTGCAAGGTTTTGGATCTCATGGCCCTGACGCGCAGCATTTTTTGTGAGGTGGAAGTGGTGCCGACAGTTGGGTTATCTGCGTCTGATTTGGTGGATAGGCAATAAATTGTATCATCCACCGGTTGGATGATGCGCAGGGCAACAAAATCTATGAACGTCCAGATGATCCTGGATGGAGGTTTAAGATTTTTTTGAATCAATTAAAGAAAAAATCTTGACAGTTGGCGGTTCCATAAAAATATTATACAGAAATCTACAACAAAGAATTTGAAATTAAAAGGAGCCCTATGATGTCATCTGATCTGCTCAAACATGCTGCGGAAATCGTTGAGGCATACGTATCCAATAACGAGGTCCAGGCCCGGGAATTATCGGTTCTGCTTCGTGAAGTCTACGGAACGTTGACTACCCTTTCCTCCGGCATCCAGGTGGCCCTCCCGGCTGAGTCCGAATCCTGCCCGGATTCTACAGCAGAAGAAAACGTGGCTGCTTCTACCGGAACAGAGAAAGAGAAACCAGTGCCTTTTGTTCCCCTGGAAGAAGCAGTCACGGAAGACGCAGTGATCTGTCTGATCTGCGGCAAGGCGTGCAAGGCGCTGAAAGGTCATCTGACCCGTTCCCACAAAATCGATTTTGACGAATATCGAGGCATGTTCGATCTGGACAAAAGCTTCCCCATGGTGGCGCCCGCCTATTCGGACAAGCGCCGCGCCCTGGCCATCGAGGCCGGTCTCGGGGACAAGCTGCGGGACTCCCGCCGCAAGATCGCCGCTGAATAAATCCGCCGCGAGTGAAGGAAAAGCAGGGAGGGGGGCAGGGATGAACTAGGAATTGGTCGTTGTGTGTTGGCCCTTGGGACTACGCTCCTGCAACTTGTCGCAATACCACATGGGGTGGGCGTACTGCCTATTTTGCCGATCCGGATGGCCACCCTTGGGAAATTACCTGGTCTCCCATGTTCCCCCTGGGGCTGGCGGGAGAGTTGCGTCTGCCCGTACACAACCGAACCAAATGGCGCGAACGTGTGGCATCTGGGCGCAGAGGGCGCGCGCCGGCACGTCATGGTTGGTCACCACTGGAGAGTTGTTCCTGTTTCCGTCAGGCACGTAGCTGGTCTGCCAGCCTATTTGTCGTGGGGAGACGTTGCAACAGGGAATCCCAATTATCACAATGAAAGCCGCATTTTGATAATAAAAATTAAATAATGCTATGTCATATGTACAATTAGACCCAAGTTGACCCGTTTTCTCGGTTTCTCGCCGACCATCTGCATCGTCGAAAGAGTCAAACTTTAGAAAATGCTGTTAAGCTTTGAAAATACGATATATTTAGTGAGTCCGACTGAGTCTGACTCATTTGGGCCGAGTCCGACTCTTTTGGAGAATATGGCCGAGGAGAGAAGGAGAAGGCGCTTTCCGACTCCCGTCAATACGTCCCCAGACCAAGTTCGGTTTCGAACCATATCTGCTATCCTTTGGAAACATTGGACTTTTTTGAAACGAAAAAACCGCCCTGGTGTGGGGCGGTTTTTTCGAGAAAACCTTTTAATAACTTAATGGTGGAGCATGTGATACGCCGTCGAACCAATTCTCCAGAGCTTGTTGCAATGCAGCACAAAGAAGAGTTTGAAGGCGTCTTGGCTACCAAATGATACATGCTACCACCAGACGATCTGATTTTTAAAGGCTTTTCCCGTCTGCTCAAACTCTCCTCCAGAAAACGAATGCAACCTGTGGACCCGCATTTCGACTCCCGCTTGGTTTGAAAATTGGTGTGATCGCAAACTATTACTCTATTCGCGGAGAATGGAGAATTCTTCACTGCCGAAACGAGGTTCTCCGGCATGGTCTCCGGGACGGAAAGCAGCCTTTTCGACAAGCGCGGCAGAAAGATCCGGCTCAACCATTTTGCAAATGCCCGGCGTAAATCTCGTTGCTTTGGGCTTTTCAGCCATGAGTCCAACCATAAGCTACGGTTTCCTTCTGACACTCCAGGCCCGTGGACCTTCATAAGTGAAACCAAGGTGAAACAGCACCGGTATGTTACGGTCTGAGGACCAGAACTGTTCCTGATTCGCACTTCTCTGAGACGGCCTGGGCACGAAAAAGGCCGGAATGCCGTCGATCTCAATGATTCCCGACTGTGGTTGGCTGGCGTCTTCGATACGCCCTTCCACCCAGGCCAACTTTTTGGTCTCACGAACAAACCGGGTTTCGTTATCCCAACCGCCCAACTCACTGAAATGTACCAGGGGGCAGGGGCGATTAAGCGTTTCCGCAACCACCCACTCAAAACTGTTTTTTGAAACGATGGGATTGCCTTTACGCTTGCATTTCTCAATATAAGTTATAATGGTCCTTCGATTGCCAGTGGCACCTTTCCGTAGATTGAGAAAGTGTAGGATGTAGAGGTAGTAGTCGGCATCCACCTCGTTGCTGGCGGCCCAATATTCGAACCGTTCCATTGCCTCTGTCAGGGTAAAGTTTGGTAGCATACGGGCCGCACGCAACCAGAGCAGCAGATCCCCCCCCCGCAGAGGGTCGACCATCAAATTCGCAGCCATCAACTCGGCGATCCGCTTGTTGTCATTGATGCTCGGGGCATCGGTGTGGGGGGATTCGCGTCTCAAGTATGCCCGGGCCAATGTCCGCCGCAGGAGCGGTTTTCGCTCTTCCTGAGCACCGGACAGCAACTGGGTGAAGGTGGTGATCATGCCCTCGACATCGCCCTGCATCCCCTGGATCCAGCCGGAACAGGTCTTCAGTTGCTCGGAGCCATCCGAACCGGCATGAAGGTTCCGGAAACGCTCCAGCAGTCCTTCCGAGCGTTCCAAGATCTCCCTGCCCCACTGCGAGATCGGCTCTTTGAGGGCGAGAAATTCGCCATAGGTCCTTGACCCCCGCATGGCCATAAGACGCTCCAATGTGTGGTGTGCCATCTGGATTGGGGTGAATAGGGCGTAATCGCTCATGGGATGGATTTCCCGTGCCCTCTGGAAGCACGCCTCGGCCTCTTCAAAGAGTGGTTGAACTTGCCTGAGTAGCTCTCCAAGTTCTGCGCCCGGGCTCAGGTTGTTCAACATGTCCCTGACTTCAAACCGGAAGACCATGCCTAGGCCGTGATGGTGCTCCTCTTCATTCTCCTTAAGGTTGATGGCCCGGTGGAAACACTGCTTAGCCGCTTCACGATCTTCAAACATGAAATTGATGAGCCGTCCCAGGTGGTTCCAGAAATGTCCATTTTCCTTAAAATGGTCGCACAGGGCCTCCATGACGCGGCGTTTGGCGCGATCCGTGGGCAGAAGGTTGATCAATTCCGAAAACAGGGATCGATTGTTTCCCGTTCCCCTCAACGGTTCACGGCTCAAGAAGATCCGGGTCAGAATGTCCTGGGTAAAATCACTCTCCCGCAAAGCCTCTATCGCAAACATCTCGATAAGCCGGATGCAGTAATCGGCTAAGTTGGCCCGCCAATTTTCACCGCCCGGAAGTGTCTGCCGTAGGATCTCATCGGCGAGAAGGGGATGGGCGATGCCAACCATCCGTCCGTCATTGACCAGCAGAACAGCCGCCGAATCGAGGGTGGCACGCCAGTTGAAAGGCAATGGCCCGGCTTGATGAGAGATCCCCAGCAGATGGATAAAGGCTTCGATGGGAAGCCTCCCCTGGGAGTATCGGGTGATCAGTGCTAACTGAGCCATGGCTTCCTTGATCGGCTCTTGAACAACCCCTATATGGGCCGCGACATAGTCGGGGATCCGCATGAACTCCTCTCCAAAAGCAATGAGCCCGAAAAAGAAGGCCGACCGGAATGACTGTTGGTCGCGATAGGTCGCCAAACGCTCCAGATCCTGGTGTCGATTGGCGGGGGTCTTCAGTCGGTATATCTCCAGGAAGCGTTGGGCATCCACATTGCTCATGGGGTCGGCCAGAGCATAGGATGTCAATGTATCCCTGGGTTGAAATCGCCGACGCACGTCCAGGATCACGAAGGCAATGGTCCGGCTCTTCAGTTCGTTGAAAAATAGATCCCGACGGGTGCCTGACAGACGGGCTTCTTCCACCACGACAAAGACGGGCAAATGGGTAAACTGAAATAGTCGCTCTACCAACTCGGCGGTGCGTTTCTCCATGTAGGAGGTCAGGACCACCGAAGGGAAGTCATTTCGTAATGACCAGGCAATCCGTCTGGCCAGGGTGGTGCCCCCCGCGCCCGGTGTGTGTTCGATGGTGTAGGACTTTTCCCGGCGTTCGGTGATGATGGTCCTGACCGTATTGATCACCTGCATGGTCGTTTCGCGGACAACATCCCTGTTTAGATCGACCTCCCTCCAAGTGATAGTGTTCCCCTGGAGAAAATCGGAAACCTCTTCCGTTTCTGTTCGGTTGGCCAGTCCGCTGTGGACAACCTCCAAACACTCGGCGATTTCTCTGGCGACATCCTCGGGGAGGTATTGCAACCGAACATCGCCGGACTGCTCGTTACGCACAGGCACCATGGCTTGCGGCGTCTCCGATTGATCTCCGATCATTTGATCGAGACCATAGGCGAGGTCCTGCCAGTGACAGATAATCTCGCGATGTTCGCAGTCGATGCGGAAATCCTCCGTGGGGTGTTCCGGGGTGGCGGGTGGGCGCACCAGGAGTACTTGAGAAGGTGTAGTCGCCTCGTCCAGTCCGCCGATAGTCGCCCTCAACTTGGCCGGATCCATGCCATCGCCAAGGACCAGAAGATGAATTGGCCTGAGTGTGTTGACCTTTCGCAATCTCTCGCCAAGGCTGCGGATTGTTTTCAATGTCCCTATTCCCCAAGGGCGTAAGGCCATCACCCCGTTGGTTTGGGTATCCCCTTCGGCCATCACCCAGCAGAGTGCCGATGCAAAATCAAGGCTTATCTCTTGAGAGGGAAAGATGCGATGTACCGATTTATATGCTCGCAGGAGCCAGTGACTGGTTTCATATAGGGCACTTTCCAGGGGAGATGGATGGAACTCAATGATGAGGGACCACGGAACTTTCCCCAAAGCGCGCAGCGACGATTCGGGTAATTTGGAGACCTCTTCACTGACAACCAAGACATAGGCGGCGTGATGGCGATCAAAGCCGTTACAGGCATCCCAGACCTCGCGCCAACTCTGTGATGTTGCTTTCGGTATGGCGGTATTCATCTGTGCCACCGGTCCCCCCTGGGGTATGTCCAATTTTTTGTATGCAAACAGCTTCCTGGCGGCGGAAGCAGCATACAGGAAGGCAAAGGCTTTCAGTTTGTCCGCCGTCGCCGCATCGTCCCTCTGTAGCCGCTTGGCGGCAAAGTTGAGCCCGGCTGCGATCCTGGCGAGGAGCAGTTGTGTTTTTAGATCCTCTTTGCGGTGGGGATGGTTGGCGTCAATCCAGCCCAGCACTGATCCACGAATGAATCCGGCTGAACGTAGCAACCCCTGGTCATCCGTTTCTTTTGCGTTCTCGTCAGCTTGTTGCGGTTTTTCCAAACCGGTCAGGCCTTGAACCAAGTCCATCCAGCGCATCAACGAGGCGTTTTCCCGTGCTTGCAGCAGCAGGCTGAGTTCAAGATAGGCGTGGTCAAAGAATAGGGGCTTGTTTCCTTCGAAAAAGGCAAAATCGATCAGGTACTGGAAGGTGTCCATCCTTCGTCCACGGACCAGGATATTGTTTTCGTGCAGATCGCCGTGGACATAGCCGTAGACGGGAACGATCCCTGGGATGTTGGATTGCGCCTTTTCCTGGCACAAGACAAATGGATTGGGATAGTCGGTCTCCTCGAAACGAAAGCCGGGGCACTGGTCATCCACATGAAGGATATCGACGAGAACCTGGACCAATCGGCTCGTTCCATCACATCGCTTTGTCTTCAACCACACCCGCAACACATCACTTGCAGGCACTTCCTCGGTGGAAAAGGTCGGTGTGGGATTCAGTTCTTTCAGGAGCAGGTCGGCAACCTGCTGCAGATGGACCTGCTGTTCTCCACCTCCACATCGAGCAAGCGGTTCAACCTCACTCAGGGCGTTGCCAGCGATTGTCATGAGCATGGCGAATTGTCCCTCTCGTGTATGAGTGAGAGGGAGTCCAGGAATCCTGGCTTTGATGGTGTCCAATGCTAAAGCTTGTTTATGTCTATGAATTTCTTGCTCAGAGTCCGTATCGCTTGAAACTTTGAGAATGGCCGCGCCATGATAGGATTGACTCTGGACATCAACAACCCAGAGGGAGGCTCCCGATTTGCCAGCCAAGTCCCGACGTTTGATCAGGGAATGAATACCCCATTCTCGGATAATATCGCTTATAAGAGCGCGCCACTCCGCTGGAAAAGCCTCAAGTTGCTTGCTGGAGTCTGCCTGTTCTTGAGCCATTTTATTTCCCTTTACGTAGCAGACGCCATTGAGGTCGCAGCGTCTTTGATTGTGTCGACCGCAATAATACCTTATCATGCGGGCAGTTTATGCAACCTTTCAACCTGCTAATAACAAAAAGATTGTCTATCTTATTAAATTGTTCTGCGGTGGACTCGGATCACGCCGCCGCAGTGTAAACGCTTGCATTCCGTTCTGGATAGCTTTCGTAAAAATGCTCAAAAACGGCGGAACACTTCAACTGGTAAATCTCGGGCGTGTAGGTGCGGGGCAACCCTAAATCAAGGGTGTCCTCAATGGCGAGCTTGAGTTGTGAGCGGGCCGTCGCCTTCTGCCGCCAGTTCAGCACCAACAGTTGCTTGAGACGGTCCAACAGTTCCCGCGCCACTTTCTTTACTTCGGCGCGTTCCTCCTGGCTCAATTCCGGCGCGGGGCGGGTGAGGATGTCGAAGATGACCAGTTCCTCTTCGGTCATGTGTTCGCGGACGTGCCGTTCCTGCTCTTCGTTCAGGCTGCGGCTCAGTTCCACCAGCTTCTCGAACAACTCTTCGATGCTGCGGCTGCCAGCATTGTAGCTGTCGATGAGTTCCTCGAACTTCTGGGCAAAATCGGCGCGGGTCCGGTTGATCCGAATCAACTTCTCCAATTGGGCATTGATGGCCGCCTTGAGCACCTCCAGATCGGTGTTCTTGTGTTTGGACTGTTTGAATCGCTGAGCCAGTGCCTCGAAGTTGATTTTGGAGAGATCCAGGGCGGGTGGTCCGTGATCCTGGATTGTCATTCCGGTGATGGAGTCGTCCAGCAGCGCGTTGATGTCGCCCATCACCTGGGAAATATCTGGCGGGTTGGGATTGAGCTTGGCGCGGATGGAGGTGGCGATGGTACTGATGGAAGCCACCCGGGTCGCGAACTCCAGCACCACGGGATCCGGTTTGACCGCCCGATAGAGGGTGGCCACGAGGCGTTCGTGGCTGAAGAACTCACGGCGCACCCCGTCAGGTGAAATCAGGGCATTGATGGCGTCTTCGATGCGTTGCAACCGTTCCATGCTGCCCAGGGGGAGCGGCTCGATTTCGGCCAACGCAACCTGATGGCGCGTGCAAAACGTCGTGGCGTCGTTCACGGCCTTGCGCAGATCCTCGACCAACTGCTTCTTGTCCTTGACCGGGTTCAATCTCCCCTTGCCCGCACCGTAGATCGCCAGAGCCTTTTCCAGGGAGGCAAAAACGTTGGCGTAATCCACAATCACGCCGCTGTGCTTGCCGGGAAAAACCCGATTGGCACGGGCGATGGTCTGCATCAGGGTATGGTTGCGCATCGGCTTGTCGAGATAGACCGTCGAGCAACTCGGCGCATCAAAGCCGGTGAGCCACATGGCGCAGACGAAGACCAGCCGCAACGAATCTTCGGTATCCTTGAATTTCTCATCAAGGGGTGGCTGTGACTCGTTCATCCGTTTGCGGTGCGGTTCGATCTCCAACCCCAGCGTTTTCATCTGGGCGATTTCGTTCTGGCCAGGGGAGACGATCAACGCCATATCCGTGGTCGCGAGAATCTCCAGACGTCGGGTCAACTCGGCCTTCAGCTCCGGGTTGCCTGCGGATTGGTGTTGCTCTGACGGCAAATCAGTCAGCCGTTTCAGTTCCGATTGCACCCGTGCGGTTTCCATCCGCCAGTATTGACGCACCTTATCGTGCATTTTCAGCGCGGTGGCCTTATCGATGGATACCACCATTGCCTTGCCCACGAAGCCCCGCCCCAGAAAGTGTCCCACGATATCCTTGGCCACGGTTTCCATCCGGTCATCGCGGGTGAGAAGGTGGTATTGGCGGGAGAGTTCTTGCTCCAGTTTGGCTTCCTGCTCTGGATCGAGTTCCGCATTTTCGATCAGGCGGTAGATCTCCTCGTTCAGTTCCGGGTTGACGAGTTGCAGTTCTGGCGTGCGGTTTTCATAAAACAGCGGCACCGTGGCCCCGTCCTCCACCGACTGCTGAAAGTCGTAGATGGAGACGTAATCGCCGAACACCTCACGGGTGCGCTCCTCCCCGGCGATCAGTGGGGTGCCCGTGAAGGCGAGGAACAACGCCTTGGGCAAAGAGGCGCGCATGTTCAACGCCAGGGTGTCGTACTGGCTGCGGTGGGCCTCGTCGGTCAAGACGATCACGTCGGAGCGGTCGGAAAGCGGCTCCGGGGTCTGAAACTTGTGGACCAGGGTGAAAACGTAGCGGTGATTGCCGCGCAACAATTCGCGCAGGTGCGCTCCGCTCATGGCGTGGCACTGGTCGCCCTCGGCCTGGCTCACCGAGCCGGTGGCCTTGAAAGTCTTGGCAATCTGCTCGTCCAGTTCCACCCGGTCGGTCACCACCACGAAGGTCCAGTTGCCCGCCAGTTTGCGCAGCACCTTCTGGGCGAAAAAGACCATGGAAAAGCTCTTGCCGCTTCCCTGGGTCTGCCAGAATACCCCAGCGCGGCCATGGCCCAGTTGTCGCGCCTCCAGCATCGAGGCAATGGCGTTGTTCACCCCCAGGTATTGATGGTTCTGTCCCAGGATCTTCACCAATCCCGACTTGTGTTCGGAGAAGAGGGTGAAGTTTTCCACCAGATCCAACAACCGTCTGCGTTCGCAAACCCCCTTCAGCATCACCTCCAGGGATACCCGACGGGGTTCGTCCTCCCGTTCGATGCGTTTCCACTCGAAAAAGCGGCCCCAGTTGGCTGTAAGCGAGCCGACCCGGCTGTCCGTGCCATTGGAGGCGATGAGCAGCGCGTTGTACCAGAAAAGGGCCGGAATCTGCTGCTTGTAGTGGGTCAGGTTTTCGTCGAAGGCGGCGCGAGCGGGCACACCGGGTTTCTTGAATTCAATGACGACCAGAGGCAGACCATTGATAAACCCCACCAGATCGGGTCGGCAGGTGTAGAGCGCACCGGTGACGGACAACTGGGTAACGGCCAGAAAGTCGTTGTTCTCTGGAACTTCCCAATCCATCACCCGCAACCGCTCGGTTTTTTGTCCCCCGTGCTCCCGGTCAGGCACCGAAACTCGGATGCCCTCCTTGAGCATCCGGTATACCTCGCAATTGGCCGCCTCCAGGCTCATGGCCGAGCGGTCGCGGGTCAGTTCGTCCACAGCGGCGGTGCGGGCATCGGGGGGCAGATCGGGATTGAGGCGCAGCAGTGCTGCATGCAAGCGCAAGGTCAGCACGACCTCGCCCCGTGTCTCCCGTTGCAGGGTGCCGGAAGCTCCGAAGTGTTCCTCCATGGCTGACACCGTTTGCCAGCCCAAAGCCGCCAACAGTCCGACGGCAGGCTGTTCTACCAACTGCTCTTCACTGTAGGCGTGGGTGCTCATGGGGTGTCATCCGCTCCGGTCTCGCCGGACAGGGCCTGCTCGATGGCCTCGATGCTGGGCAGACTGGTTTGCAACTCGACGGGCAGGGATTCGATCAGTTGATATTCGGCCACACCAATCGGCTGGCTGGAATTGCGCAGGGCGTACTCGGCCACCACCTTGTTTTTGCTGCGGCATAAAAGCAGGCCGATGGTCGGGTTGTCCTGTTCCGATTTCATTTCCCCGTCCACCGCGCTTAAGTAAAACCCGAGTTGGCCGGTATGTTCCGGCTTGAAGGCCCCGGCCTTGAGTTCGATCACCACATAACAGCGCAGTTTCAGATGGTAGAAAAGCAGGTCGATGAAAAAATCTTCGCCCCCCACTTCCAGATGAACCTGCCGCCCGACGAAGGCGAAGCCCGCGCCCAGTTCCAGCAAAAAATGGGTGATGTGGTGGACGATGGCTTCTTCGATGGCCCGTTCTCCCGCCTCGTCGCCCACGCCCAGGAAGTCGAAGAGATAAGGATCCTTGAGCGATTCCCGCGCGAGGTCCGAATGGGGGGTCGGCAGGCACAGGGAGAAATTGCTGACCGCTTTTCCCTCCCGCTCCAGCAGGCGTCTCTCGATGTGGATGGCCAGCACGTTGCGTGACCAGCCATGCTCCAAGGCGCGTTGGGCATAGGCCAGCCGCAGTTCGGGAACCTTGATCTTGGTGATCAGCATCAGGTTGTGCCCCCAGGGCAATTGTCCAACAGCCTGTTGGACAATTGCCGCATCGGGCCAAGCCTCGGCAAAGGCCCGCATGTACATGAGGTTGGCGCGGGAAAAGCCCTTCATGTCGGGAAAGGCACTGCGCAGATCCTGCGCCAGACGCTCAATGACTTTCGCTCCCCACCCCTCGCGCCCTTGCCGTGCCAGGATATCCCGCCCGATCTGCCAATAGAGCAGTACCAGTTCCCGATTGACCACCAATGTCGCCCGCTGTTGGGCGTTGTGGATGCGGCCTTTCAGTTCGGCGAGCCAGGGGGCGTAGTCGGCGGGCAAAGGGACGATTTTAGGCATGGCTGAGAGTCTCCACGTCGATCTGGCCTGAGAGAAGACGGGGCAAGAGGAGGTCGCGGGTGCGGCGGAGGTTTTGGATTTGAAAAATTAGTGCCTGTTGTTGGCCAAGAATCTTAGTAAATAGTGTGGAGAATTGCCTAGCCACCCCTCCTGTCGGAATTATTACTTTGTATTTTTCCAACACTCCCCAATTTGCGCGTGGCATTTTCGCGCCGTTGGCTGTTGCGCTCGCCTCGGCTACGAATGCATCGCTAGAAACACACGCAACGACGAAAGCGTAGTATGCTGAGTGTCGAGCACGAATGATAATTGTGTCAGCAGAACACAGTCCATCAAAAGGAGCAATGCTTACCTTGTGGAAATAGGGCCGAATCTTGCCAAATAAGACTTCGCCATTTTTGAATTCCAGCTTGTTTGATCCTAGTTCTAAGGTTGTTTCCCAAGCGTCAAGTGCGAGTGAACGGCGCGGAATGTGCTCAAGACCAACATATGGCTGCGGCTCGTCAAGTTCACCTTTCGGAACGTTACGACGCATCTCTTCGGCAATCTCTCCGAGTTTCTTCACCTCCCACCCCTGCGGAATCTCCCCCAATGCCGAAGAAACGCGCGGGTGGTTCTCGTGGCCAGGAAAGCGGAAGTGGACGAACCACTCGCGGTAAAGGTTGCGGGCCATCGTCTCCAGGATTGTGATGCGGCGCTGGTTGTTCTCGATCAACTCATCGTAGGCTGAGAGGATGGCTGCGATGCGGCGTTGGATGGGGATCGGAGGAATATCAACTTCAACCTTTGCCAGCTTTTCTCCCGGCAAGTGTTTGATGGTCGCACCCGTAAAGTATTGGTCGAAGCCTTTTGAGTGACCGATATGCAGGAAGCTATAGAAAAGGAAGCGGTAGTCCAAAAGTGCTTTCGGTCTGATTCTGTGGAGTGCCTTTTGGATCATCATTCCGAAAATTTGATCTTTCCAGATCGCACAACGGCCAGGCTCGCCACCTTCACACATAACAATGTCGCCAAACTTAAGACCGTAGCGATCCATTTCTTTGGGTTCGAAGCGCATGGTTCGAAGGTTATTCAGTTCGAATACCCCCCAACGCACGTTTACGTTTGCAAGATAGGGAAACGGTTCCCCACGATTTTTGTTCTGGTCAAGCATCTTGCCAAGGCAGAGATCTGCTACTGTCCCCAAGGGCTTTCGATCCCACTTCATCGTTTTCATTCGCTCAGAATCCCCGCCACATTGGCTGCAATCGTTGCCTCCAACTCCCGCGCCTGGACATTCAGCGTTTCCAGCTCTTCGTTCACAACGTCGCCTTTCATGCTCATTCCTCAGGTAACAGCGTTTCCGGGTTTTTCAACGATTTCTTCTCTTCGGACACAAGGCGTCGTTCCACCTTTTTCATGTCCTCGGCGGGCGGCAAGGATTCGGGGCGGATGCCGCGTTCCAGCAGGGTGTTGCGCACGGCCTGGTTGTTGGTGACGTGTTCATGCGAAATAGCGGATTCGGTTTGCATGCCGTGTTCTCGGACATTGAAAATGGTGATCTCGGCGGCAAAGTCCTTGGCCTTGAGAATAATGGTGGGGGCGAAATCGGCGAGAGGGCGGTTGTCGGGCACCTTCCATTGTGCCTTCATTATCTGCGTGGTTTTGCCAAACAAAGCCTGATCGCCTTTGCTGCGGATGATCGCAAAATTTTTCTCGTTGCCGCCGGTCTGCTCGAAGATGACGGTGGATAGATCTGTCTCGGTGGTGCTGAGTTTCTTGCGGGCATTGAGGCGTTCGGTTTCCAGCAGACGTTGCTCGATCAACTCCGCCTTCCGGGTCTGGATGGCGAAGTAGGTCTGGGCGAAAGCGATCTCCTGCTTACGCGGATCACCGTTTTGGGCAATCAGATAGCAAGCGTAGCGGGTGAGCATGATATCGTCGATCTGACGTTGGCTGCCAGAGCCAAGATCGACCATTTTGTTGACGCCAACAAAATGGTCCCCCGCAGGGTGCCCGGAGACCTCGCAGGCCGTTTTGGCCCTGGAAATGACGGTATTGAAATTGCGCCATTCGCCGTAGCCAAGCAGATGTTGAAGGTCACGGGCCAACCAGTATTCAACGCCTTCTTCGGTCTGTTGGGCGTGGGCTTCAAAGGTGTCGGTGAGGCTCTGTATAATTTCGGTCTTCATGCTTGCAGAATCTCCATGATGTTCCCGGCGATGGTCTGCTCCAACTCCCGCGCCTGGGCATTCAGCGTTTCCAGTTCTTCGTTCAGCGTTTCGAGTTGCGCCTTGAAATCTTCATCGCTCACGGCCTCACCCGGTGCCACGCCCACATAGCGACCAGGATTGAGTGACCAGCCTTGTGCCGTGATCTCCAGGAGTGTCGCCACTTTGCACAGACCGGGCACATCGGCGTATTGGGGTTTGATGCCGAAGATCTCCCGGATTTTCACCCCGGCTTCGTCACCTCCCAAGGTAAGATCGATGGCCTCGCCGCGATAAAGCCGCACAATATTGGCGAGAAAACCGATCTGGGCGGGCGTCCATTCCCGGTGGGCGCGGTCCACCTGACGGTAGATGTGGCGGGCATCAATAAAGAGCACTGAGTCGGCGCGGAGCGTTCTCGCCTTGTCTCGGTCGAAAAACCACAGGGTGCAGGGCAAGGTCACGGTATAGAACATGTTGGGGCCGACGGCGACCATCACATCCACGGCCTGGGCCTCGATGAGTTGCTGCCGTAGTTCTTGTTCAGAGGATCGGGCATCGGAGGCGGAATTGGCCATGACAAAACCGGCCCGCCCCCTGGCGTTCAATGCGGAGTAGAAAAGCTGGATCCAGAGATAATTCGCGTTGTCTGTGCGGGGCAGACCGTAGGGAAAACGCCGACCCGCTCCCACGGAATCCTTCAACCGTTCCTTGTCCACGGCATTGACATTGAAGGGTGGATTGGCCAGGACAAAATCAAACTGGCCGGTGGCGGCGTGGGGGTCGTCGTAATAGCTGTTGACGTTGCCTCCGTGGCGGATGTCCCCTTCCAGCCCATGGACGGCCAGATTCAGACGGCAAAGACGACCGGTCTCGTCGGTCTTTTCAACCCCATGGATGGAGAGTTCGGCGGCGGGATTCTTCTGGTGTTCGGCCACAAAGCGCGCCGAGGAGACAAACATGCCCCCCGAACCGCAAGCGGGGTCGAGAATGCGCCCGTGGTAAGGTTCGATTACCTCGGTGAGCAGACGAACGATGCAGCTTGGAGTGTAGAATTCACCTCCCTTCTGACCCTCGGTACGAGCAAACTCGCCGAGAAAATATTCGTAAATGCGCCCGAAGGCGTCATAGTCCACGCTGGCGGGGATCTCGGAGACCTTCTTGAGCAACTCCTTGAGCAGGGTGCTGGTGAAAAGGTTATAGGTCTTGGGCAGAACACCGGCCAGTTGCGGGTTGTGCTTTTCGATATCCCGCATGGCCGCGTTGACCTTCGCGCCGATGTCTTCGGCTTCTGGCCGATGGAGAAGATAGTCGAAACGGGACTCGGCGGGCAGGTAGAGGATGCCCTCGGCATGGTAGGCGGCAGGCTCATCCACCCGGCTACCCCGCCTGGACGATGCCCCGGCTTTCTCCAGCTTGACGCGCTGGGTGGTGAAACGCAATTCAGCGAAGCGCAAAAAGATCAATCCGAGGATGGGGCCGGAATACTCCTGCGCCTTCAGCCCGGAGTTGGCGCGAAACTGGTCGGCAGCATCCCAGAGACGTTTTTCCAGCGTCGCGGTGGCGGTATCTTTCTCGCTGGGTGCGATCCAATGCATGCAAAATCCCCTGTCATGGTCGGCGTTGGGTGTCGAAAAATCAGGGAATCGATTTTCAAACCCTGGTCATGATCAATATATATTTCGTAGACTATCATTGACTAGGGATCATACCGTGTCTCCATCGAAATTCCACATCAGACGATACCGTGACGCGGCAACGCACACCAGAGCAGTTGAAGTCCATCGGTCGCCGGAGTGAGGATCGAGGAGTTGGCCACGTCATAGCACTGTTGCACCGCCGTGGCGACCTTGTTGACGTTCTGGCCACCCGGTCCCGATGCCCGCACGAACTCCAGTCGAATCTCCCCCTCTGGGACGCATACCGTTGTGGTCATCATTTCACTCCCCGCAAAAGGGGATTATAGACGTTGGGAGGTGTGGGAGGAAAGCTCCGATGGGCCGCGTCTGCGGAGACGAAGAGGGGAATGGGAGGCTGAAGGGGATCGCATCTGGATGGTATCGGCGGCGGGTGGATGCGGGAAGTTGCGGTAAAGGCCATCGTGGCGTTGAACCGTCATTGTCGAGGCGTACACGCAGGGCTTCTCAACGTCAGATCCGGGAACGTCCAGCGGATTTGGCACGGCACATGGCGGCATTCGACTGGCTCAGATTGACACTACTCACTGGGGCACTACTCGCACCAACCCACCGGCACTGCAAGAGTCTGCTGCAAGCTTTCATGGCTTTGGCTGATGGGTGGAGACATCCAGGACGATGACTTGAACGAATGTAGCATGGATTGCAGGAATTGTTTTCTGTAAGGCACTCTCCAGTTCCTCCCAAGTCGTTGGGGCGGGAAAGCCGCTTTCTTGCGGCGGGTTTGTCAGACCTTTCCCGTGTGTTCCATACCAGAACACCAGATAGATGCCATATCCTTCCGTGCCTGGATCCCGGACGTACTGGGCGATCAACTGACTTTGTGCGGCATTCCATAAGTTCGGGTGATAGTCCTGTTTGATTTCAACCGGGACATTCCAGCTTTTGAACAGTACCTTGATATCGGCGCGGTTGTCGTCGGCATAACGTCCTTCCGGCTCGGCATGGATATCCGGCAAGTGTGTCAGCTTGTGTTGCAACGCCTCCAGGAGTCGGTCTCTGCTGTTGTTCTCCGACTTTGGCTCGGTGGTTTTGTTATGACCGTTCGTGTTCCAATAGGCCTTGTAGCCATTCGTTTTTGAGTCACGCAACTCTTTGGCTATGGTACACATTTGATCAAGAACAAATGCGTGAAGATCCCGTACCGTACCAGGAGTGTCTCCTTTGAGGACATTAAAAACCGCATCCCATGTCATGGACTGAAAGTTATTGTCCGCCATCATCTGCCGATGTTTGGACAGGGCATGAAGGAGCGAATTTCTCCAGGGCTGAAGTTTGTCATTATTTGCCAGCAATTGAAGTTCGCAAGCAGCCTCTGGTGAGGTCTTTCCGGCTAGATGGTTGATCAGGGCATGAATACGTCCTGCCATTTTACTTTCAGTTGTTATTTGATGGTCAACAATAATATTGGAGTCGGTAACATTCCACTGCTGACCAAAGAAATCAATGAGCTGTTTGATTGCATGGACAGACAAATCAATATTTTCGACTATTTCTCTTCTGTTGAAATCATCTCCATGGACAATTTTTCCTATAAACATCATAAAGTTGAACGCATCCTCCCTGTTCTGTTCAAGAACAGGCAAGAGATTTGACCATATAGCCTGATCCAAAAGGAATGCGGTTCCCGCCCACTGATACCAGCCCGCTCCATGATCATTGTGGGAGTTCAAAATGACCTGGGATAAGCTCAACAATTCTTGATGGTCTCCCCATCTTAAAGCGGCAATTAAAAGTTCACGGAGGTTCTGTCCATCAAGATGCGGGCATTCCTTCAACAGAGGCAGAACGACTTTTTTGGCTACTTCCGACCATAATTCCTCTCTGGCAAGGGCGTACAGCCCGCTGACATGCTCCTTTCCAGCCCGTAATTGCGGCAACCAGAATGCCTGACAGGCTTCAGCCACCAGATCTGGGCGACTCAAGACGATTGTTTGAAACCAAGCAGGGTATTCTCTGCCATTAAGCAAGGCGAGTTGGAAGGCGATTGCAGATGACAATACAGAATCTTGGATTTTAAGTGTGTTCTGCTCGGCATGCGTACTGCTCAGATCCATGGCAGCCAAGACTACGCAGCCGATGTAAGAACATTTATTTTTTACGGATAAATCGCCAATTTCTTGTGGCGTTGGAATTGATTGCTTTGTCAAATACTGTACAAATCCAGCTTCTGCCGCTTGAGCAATTTCAGCAGATGTTTCTTTTCTCAATCTCTTTCTGGGATGGAGATCTCTGTTCGCATGATTAAAAAACCCTTGGTAAATTTCACCTAAATAGAAAAGTGCATTGAGATCAATTCCAGCCTGAATACCTTCGATTCGGTTGGACAGATCGACGCGCAGGTTTGATTTTTCTTGATTTTTCTTTGTTTCCATTTGATCCTGATTCCGGATTCTTTTCCAATCATAATCACGCAACTCGTAATACAGAAAACAATCAGGAATTGTCCCAAAACAAGGATACTGTTCTACAAAGGTGAAAGCACGATCCAATGGATATGGCGGTTTAGGAGGTTGATGTAATAAATAGTGAATGGCAATACGAAATAACGCATTGGAAACGTCTTTATCAAGAGTTTTTGTCGCCAATTCCAGGCACCAATCAGGAAACCATGCTGGAATGGGTAAGTTTTGCAATCGTTCCCAAAAATTAAAATGTTTTTCTTCCAATTCGTGAATGGCAATGCGTTGTATCCACAACAAGAACAGTTCCTTGATGATGTCCGGGTGGAAGTTCATCCACTCCCGAACTCGTGAAGCGTGGGAGTCATCACTGCCTTGCAGAAGAACCGAAAAGCCATGTTCGTCCGTGCCGACATCCAGCCAGGCATATAAGGTTTCCGGTGCAACCCGTTCTCCATGCAGTTCCAATACCCGGACAAGTGCCTCACTCATAAGAGATTGCCAAGCCAAATGGCCTTCATACTGCCGGTCAGGACGGTGTTTGTTCTGGATCAAGACCGCCAAGAGAGACGGCAATTGATCGTCAGGAGTGAGTTCCACCAAGTCGTGAGACAGAAACATATAGTATGTCCCGATAAGTTGGGGTTTTGGTGGAGGCAAAAAGTCTATCAACTTCTCTGGAGTCAAATGGGATGGATAAAGTGCTCTCAGAAGCACAGCCCGCAATCCATGGTCATCATCCGGGCTGGGATGCCTGTCCAGGTCGCACAGCACTGCTTTCAAGTCGTGTATGGATTTGGGACAATGGGAAACAAATGCCTCCGCCGCTTGGGCGCGAAGGTTTGAAGGGGCATCATTCTCATAGATAAAAGCCATCAGGGCTTCCTGGGAAACTGGTAGTGTTTCTCCACTGAGGGCAATGTCCAGGACTGTATGAAGCATGTGGTTTGGCTGATTGTGCCAATCGGCCAAAATGGCCTCAAAACGATTTTTCAGCTTGGCATCGGCCAAGCGTCCAAGCGGATGGCTTTCCCAATGACCTCCACGGAACCAGGGGTTTTGCTTGGCCAACTCGGCAATAGCGTCCAGAAGATCACCCTTGCGGCTTGGGGAAAGCGATGCTGGATCACCGAACAAAACCAGTCCCATAGGGTCCGTCCAGAGGAACAGGGAGTGGATAGGTTCGGGGCAGAGGGTGGCGACCCATGCGTGTACACCGCGAAGGGGGGAAGGCACCAGTCCGTTATCTGTGGTCAACAGACAACGCACCCGCTCGGCTGGAAGGCCATTGATCATTTGATGGACTAGAAAGCAAGCAGCCAAGTATTCAGCCATGGTGCGGTGCAAATAGGTTGCACGTTCTGGAAAGGGATGACGGAAAAGTTTGGTGCGGGCGGCCTCAACCAGGGGCAGGCTGGATTCTGAAAAACGGCTCAGGGCAGGAAATCCCTCGTCTGCGTTGGTCTGTTCAATGGCCACCCCTTCCAGATCAGCACGCAGGATTATGGCGCACAACAAGCCAGAGGCGCAGATCAACTGGTCTGCTGGAAAATTGGTTTTTGCTCTGCGATGGATTTCATTGTGCTCTTGGACCAGCTCCAAACAGGCGCGCTCGAAGAGTTCCTTGCGGGTTTCCGGCCATGTCTGCCCCTTTGAGACCACATTTAAGACCAACTCCAGGTGCTGTGGATTGGTAATCCACTCCTCAATGCCAGATTGCCGTGCCTGATCCAGGAATGCTGCTCCATCAAGACCGCGTGCAACCACGATGTCCTGGATTTGTCCTTCGTTCAAGGGGTCCATGCGCAGGACGGTGATGCCCCCAGATTTAACCGCATCGCTCAGGCTGGATTTGTCCAACCCTCCCAACCAGTCTGCCGTGCGGCAGGAGATGCGGAATTTCGGGTAACCAAGTTCTTGTAAGCACCCGATGATGGCATCCAGGACATCATTGACATTCGCCCGTCCGGCCCTTTGCTCGTCCAGACCATCCAGATACAAAGTTTTTCCTGCCAGATCAGTCGGATTCCGGGGCGGGATGAATTGTCGGATGGTCAGGTATTCCGAGTTGGCTTCTTTTTTGGCCGCTTGTAAAAAACTGGTGCTCTTCCCCATGCCTGGCTCGCCGAGGATCACCAGGGCTTTTTCGTCAAAAAAATCAGACAAAGGGCTTGGATGGTTCTGTTCGCCCCCGGATGCTTCCATGCGGGAAAAGAGGCGTGGGACGATCAGAACGTTGGGGATGTCTGGACAGCCCATACATATTCTCCGTATCAGGGGTATCCGTATGTTTCGTTGAACACTCGGTGAAGTTGCTAAAGTAACATCAAGCCAGACACACGTTCAACTCCTGTTGCCGACCAATTTCATTTTCAAACTGGCCCAAAAAACAGGTCTGCGTTATTCATTGATTTTGCAGGTTAAAGTTCGGTCAAAAATTCTAAGCCACTTCTCGTGACGGTCCACAGCTTTTGGAGAGTTTGGGCGGAGAGAAGAAAAAATGGCCATATTTTGACTCATGCGGGTCCAGTTTCCAACCAAGTGTGTTTTCAAACTATATTGGCTATCTGTTTAAAATGTTGGGATTTTTTCGATAAAAAAAGCCGCCCGGAGGAGGCGGCTTTGGTGCGGAGAAAACGAATTAAGAGTTTTTGCGTCGCTCGCCGACGCAAAAACTCGGTTGGACTGAACGCGGTTGGATGTGGAAAGCGGCAGCCAGAGCTATTGATATGGAATTTTCGTAAGCGATCACGGGGAGGGAGGGTGATATCCCTTCCTCAGATCCAGGAGATGTCAGGGGTCCGATTTTGGAATTTGGCTTGAACGGCTTCGACCAGGATGGGAAACGAGGGGAGCCGCCGAATACGGCAGGTTTCTCGGAGCGATAAGATGCGTTCCACCCATCGGTTTCCCTTGTCACTGGAGGTTCCCTGGCTGCGTTTACGCCAGAGGACTCCGAAACGTGCGGCTCGTTCGGCTCGGTTGTTGGTGGTTTCAACGCCTTCGACCTCCAGGAACACCCAGAGAGA
>JADGAB010000170.1 GCA_015232245.1 Magnetococcales bacterium
GTCAGTTTTTTACGCCAGTTCCGATTCCGTTATCAAGAGAGTCGTCACTTATTGTCAAGAGAGATGGCGTTTTACACCAAGGCGATTTCTCTTGCACCTTGACTGGATCCAACATCGCAAGAATGGCGAAAGAGTGATCCCCCTTGTCATAACATTGCTTTGTAGTGTTCCTGGCAGCACTGTCGAGGCCGTTCAGAATATCCGTTTTATATGCATCTTCAATAGGTTGCGTCTTCGGCAACGAGTCTTTATGAAACCCGTTGCCAAAAAACTTCTCCAACGCTTCCATGTCGGCCAGAAACCAGGTCTCCATGCATTGGGTCATGAGATGAAGATGCTCATCTCGGACACCCTCTGGACGATTCCAACCATCTCTTTTTTGCACAAAGTCCCAAGGATTGGTGTTGACAGGAATCGGATCTTCGCTGTCTACCAGCAACAGAGGGACCACGCTTGATGGACGATTATTGAATGCATTAATAAAAGCACTAAACGCCTGCCCTCTTGATCCCCACCGTTCAACCGTGAAATCCCCTTGATCAATACCGGCGCTGCTGATAAATAATTTGAATGATTGTCTCATTTTGACTGCCAATCCTTTGGATGGCATACCTCGCTCCCCTCCACCTTCAATCAGGAGGCGAATCGTTACCATCGCACAGCCCCCACTCTGCCATTCAACCAGGCATTTCCCAAACGATATTGACCAAGCCAGCTTGCCATCTCTGCCCTGTCAAGTCGTCTCAATACTGTTTCCAGGTTTTTCTTATCACAAGCAATGATGGATTCCGGTGAATCTGTAAATTCATCAACCAGGATATCAGAATGAGTGGTCACAATAATCTGGGACCGTTCAGAGGCCGCTTTAAGCAAAATAGCAATTGTAGGAATGATATCAGGATGCATACCCAATTCTGGTTCTTCAATACACAGCAGAGGAGGAGGAGATGGATGACACAAAATCGTCAATAAACAGAGGTATCTGAGCGTGCCATCTGAAAGTCTGGTGGCAGGAATTTTCATGCCTTTCTCATGAAAGAATACCTGAACTTTGCCCCCCTCGAT
Organism: Magnetococcales bacterium; assembly: GCA_015232245.1. GTDB lineage: Bacteria > Pseudomonadota > Magnetococcia > Magnetococcales > Magnetaquicoccaceae > Magnetaquiglobus. The sequence goes on from JADGAB010000170.1 coordinate 1,066, forward strand.
TTGGACATCAAAATCATCGATATCAGAATTGATTAGATTGAGATATTCTATTAATGTTCTCTTGGAAGATGCATCACCCTTAAGTGAATTGACGACCATCGCCAGATTACTGAAATCCTCTTCAAGAAAAGCATTACGTAACGCGGAATCCTGAAAGCTGCGAGGAGCAGTAAAGCGTCCTATGGTCCACTCACGAAACATTCTGATCTTATTGTATTCCTCTCCAAGGCGACTGACCTCCGGAAAGCTGTCAACATCTTTTCTTTGAGAGAGAATGGATTGCTCTGGATGAATAGATTCTCTTTGCAGTTCTCTCGGTTTTGAAGATTTTTTGTAATTTAAGTATGCGCGTCCGTTTTCGTATTTGTAATAAAAAGTTGGATCTGTATGCCCGCGCCCGGGTCTGCTGTTTGCAATTATCTCTTTGGAAACTTCCAGGCGATGAGCTGATTCGCGAATGGTAATATGGTGCCGCAATGGCATTGTTGTCCTTGGGATGCCAGTAAGCAAGGCTTCAATGGATGCTTCTGATTGAGTCTTTCCGCCTTTCCATAACCATTCAGAAATGCCTCCCGCATCACGAATAGGTTTGTTCAACTCCTTTGGAGCGGCTTGCAGCAGACTGACCGCCTCCAAAAAATTGGATTTTCCTGACCCATTCGCACCAATAATAATATTAAGCTTTTGCAAAGGCAATTCGGGGGTGTTTGGCCCAAATGACAGCAAATTGGTAATTTTGAGACTCTGAATTAACATGATTATATCCTTGAACCGCTCCCATTCTGGGATGCTGACTTTTGGACCCGGATTTTTCGCTGGCAGCAATGCGGGAGGCGAGACCGGAAAAGTGCGCCAAAGGCTTAAAGTCCCAGGGGCTTTGCCCCTGGACCCCACCAGGGGGATAATCCCCCTGGACCCCTATCGGTAAAACAACACCTTCCGACCGCTTTTCTTCACAAATTCACCCTTGCATTCTCCCGGATGGAGACCCCTTCCAGCTCCAGCAAAAAGCGCTTCGCCGCCACGCCTCCCGGACCGCTGTAACCGCACAACGCCCCGTTGGCCGCCACCACCCGATGACAGGGCAACAGAATCGGCAGGGGATTGCCCCCCAAAGCCCGCCCCACCGCCCGGGGAGCGGAGCCCAGTTCCCGGGCCATATCGCCATAACGGGCCACCCGACCCCGGGGAATCCCCCGCAACGCCTCCCAGACCCGCTGCTGAAAGCCGGTGCCTGCGGGAAACAACGACAGAGCCTCCAGGGAAGGCTCCCCGCCGGAAAAATAGCGCTCCAGCCACTCCCGCACCAACGCAACCAACCCCGCATCCGCCCTCTCTGCGGGCGGAGCGCCGGTCAAGGCCACGATCCGACCCCCGCGGGTATGCAACCAGTACCCGCCGATGGGGGTGGACAGCTCAGACATCCAGATTGACCACATTCAAGGCGTTGGCCTGAATGAACTCCCGCCTGGGCTCCACCGCATCCCCCATCAACGTGGTGAACACCGTGTCCACCTCGATGGCATCCTCCACCCGCACCTGCAGCAGAGTCCGGATCCTGGGATCCATGGTGGTCTCCCACAACTGCTCGGGGTTCATCTCGCCCAGACCTTTGTAACGCTGAATCGTCAACCCCTTGCGCCCTTCGGTCATCACCCAGCCCAACAGGGACTCAAGTCCGGTGACCGGGGTCTCCCAGGAACCCTTCCGCAACCGGGGAGCCTCCCCGAGCCGCAAACCGATGCGGGCCACCAGTTGGACCAGTTCCCGGTATTCCGACGACTGCAACAACGCCTCGTCCAGACGCATGTCCACCGGCACCCCGTGTACGGTGCGCCGGATCACCAATGCCCCCTGGTTGTTTTCAACATCCAGCTCGGCCAGCACCGTCAACCGCTCGGACCCCTCTTCCCCCTCCAGGGCCAGACGCAGACGCTCGGCCACCAGACCCGCTTGGGCCGGATCCAACAGACTCTCCGGGGTCACATGGGCGATTTCTGCGGCTGCGGCCACCACCCGGCGATCAAAACGACGCCCCAGACGGTCCAGCAACACCTGATAACGCCGCGCCTCCCGCACCATCGCCAGCAGATCCCCTTCCGGAACGCTTCCGCCGGCGTTCACCAGGGTGATCCCTTCCAATCCCCCCTCCAGCAAAACATCCACCAGGGTCTCTTCGTCCTTGAGATAACGCACCGTCTTGCCCCGGGCCAGACGGTACAAAGGCGGCTGGGCGATGTACAGATAACCCCGGTCGATGATCTCCGGAAACTGCCGGTAGAAAAAGGTCAACAACAACGTGCGGATGTGCGAGCCGTCCACATCCGCGTCCGTCATGATGATGATGCGGTGATAGCGCAGTTTGGCGATGTTGTACTCCTCGGCGCCGATGCCGGTCCCCAAAGCGGTGATCAGCGTGCCCACCTCGGCGGAAGACAACATCTTGTCGAAACGGGCCTTCTCCACGTTGAGGATCTTGCCCTTGAGCGGCAGAATGGCCTGAAAACGCCGATCCCGGGCCTGTTTGGCGGAGCCGCCGGCGGAATCCCCCTCCACCAGATAGAGTTCGCTGGCCGCCGGATCCTTCTCCTGACAATCCGCCAGCTTGCCCGGCAACGAGGAGATCTCCAGGGCGCTTTTTCTGCGGGTCAGTTCCCGGGCCTTGCGGGCCGCCTCCCGGGCCGTGGCCGCCTCCACCGATTTGGCCAGAATGCGTTTGGCATCCTGGGGATGTTCCTCGAAATAGGTGGCCAGATGCTCGGCCATCACCCCTTCCACCGCGGTGCGCACCTCGGAGGAGACCAGCTTCTCTTTGGTCTGGGAGGAGAACTTGGGATCCGGCACCTTGATGGACAGAACCGCCGTCAATCCCTCGCGACAATCCTCCCCCGCCAGCGTGGCCCCCTTGTCCTTCTTGAGCAATCCGGTGGTGAGGGCGTACTGGTTCAGGATCCGGGTCAGGGCGGAACGGAAACCGATCAGATGGGTGCCTCCGTCCCGCTGGGGGATGTTGTTGGTGAAGCAGTAGACGTTTTCTTGATAGGAGTCGTTCCACTGCAGGGCCGCCTCCACCTGGATCACCCCCCTGCTCTCGATGAAGCAGATCGGCGGGGTCATCAGCGGGGTGCGGGCCCGGTTCAGATGTTCCACAAAGGAGCGGATGCCCCCTTCGTAATGAAAATGATGTTCTTTTTCCGTGGCCTCCTCGCGGATGTGGATGTTCACTCCGGAGTTGAGAAACGACAACTCCCGCAATCGCTGGGAGAGGATGTCGAAGGAGAAGGTCACATCGGTGAACACCTGACGGCTGGGACGGAACGTCACCTCCGTGCCCGTGGTCTTGGAGGTGCCGATGCGCTGGATCGGCGCCACCGGATCCCCTTCCCGGTACACCTGATACCACTTTTCGCCATTGCGGCGAATGGTCAGTTCCAGATGCTCGGAGAGGGCGTTGACCACCGACACCCCCACCCCGTGGAGACCGCCGGAGACCTTGTAGGAGTTCTGATCGAACTTGCCGCCGGCATGCAGCACAGTCATGATCACCTCGGCGGCGGATCGTCCCTCCTCCTGATGGATCTCCGTGGGAATGCCCCGGCCATTGTCCCGGACCATCACCGAACCGTCGATGCGCAGGATCACGTCGATGCGGTCGCAATGTCCGGCCAACGTTTCGTCGATGGCGTTGTCCACCACCTCGAAGACCATGTGATGCAATCCGGTGCCATCATCGGTGTCGCCGATGTACATGCCGGGACGCTTGCGGACCGCCTCCAGCCCTTTGAGAACCTTGATGCTGTCCGCGCCATACTCGCTGACCGCTGCTGCGGTCGCGCCCATCTCTTCCGTTATAGTCATGAATCCGTCTGCTCCATACTGACTTGAAACACTCCCGCCACCACCGGATGCACCACCAGCGACGCATCCTGGGGCCAGGGAATCTCTCCGGCCTCCCGGGCGGCCACGAACACCTGCCGTCCCTTTTGACCAGACATGAGCGCCATCAATCCGTGCGCGCCCGCTTGATCCAGTTCTGCCACCGGATCATCCAGCACCATCACCGGGGGTTCTCCCAGCAACTCTTCCAGCCAGCCCGCCTCCGCCAGTTTCAGGGCATAGGCGAACCGTTTCTGCTGTCCCCGCGAGCCGAACCGGGCCACCGGATGACCCTGCAGACGCAACAGCAGCTCATCCCGTTGCGGACCCGCCCCGGTGGTCCCCTGCTGCCGGTCCCGTTCCCGGCAGACGCGCAGTTTCTCCTGCAGGCGTGCCGCCACGGTCTCGATTCTCTCCCCCTGGGCGAAAAACGTCTCCAGATCGCCGGAGAGGGTCATGGCGCACGCCTCCGGAGGCAGGCCAAGCCCATCCAGAAACCGGGGAAGCATCCGCTCCAGATGACGCACCGCCCGATGGCGGCGTCCGGCGATGCGCGCGCCCAGCAGCGCCAGTTGGCTCTCCCAGGCCTCCAGTTCCCGCTGGTCCCGGCCCGGCAGCGACAACAGCCGCTGTCGGGATCGCATCGCGAGTTGATACTCCCGGGACTCTCCGCCGTGACGCCGGTCGGCGCAAAAGATCACCCAGTCCAGAAAGGCTCTGCGTTCCGCGGGTCCGCCCCGCACCAGCATGGGGGTCTCCGGGGTGATGAGCACCGCCACCAGCACCCGTTCCATGCGGGAGACCGAAGCCATGGGTTTGCCGTCCAGACGGAACACCTGATGTCCCGGTTCCCCCAGCACCTCCAGGGAGCGATTCAATCCCCCCGTCTCCACCGTCGCGCTCACCTTGAACCGGGGCTGTTCCCAGCGGCGCATCACCCCGGAGGCGGCCCGACGGAACGAGCGTCCGGTTGCCAACAGTCCCACCGCCTCCAGAAGGTTGCTTTTGCCCTGACCATTGTCTCCGGTGATCAGATTGAGTCCGGGACCAAACCGCAGGGAGGCAGCCGGAATATTGCGGAAATCCTGCAAGCCAAGCCATTCCAACCGCATGACGCGCCTTCAAACCCCGTCCATCGCCAAACCAAAGAATACTTTTGTCCGCGAGCTTCACACCCGCATGGGCATCAGGACAAACAGGGCGTCTCCCCGTTCCGGATCGAACACCAGCACCGGGGATTCATCGTCCTTGAGGGCGAACCGGGCGGTTTCACCGGTCATGGCGGTGAGGATCTCCTTGAGATACCGGGCATTGAAACCGATGCTCATGGGTGCCTCACCGTCGAAGGTGATGGCCATCTCCTCTTCGGCCTCCTCCTGTTCCGGATTGACCGTGACGATGCGCATGCGGTTCGATTCGATCATCAGCCGCACCCCCAGGGATTTTTCGTGGGAGAGGGTGGAGATCCGTTTGACCACCTGGTGAAAGGCCTCCCGGGCCGTGGTCAGACGCACGGTGTTGCCCGTGGGCACCACCCGGCGCCAGTCGGGAAAGCGGCCCTGCACCACCTTGGAAATCAACGACAGATCCGGCTTGATCAACTGCACGTGACTGGCGCCGATGATCAGATCCGGTATCCGGTCGTCCTCTTCCAGGATCTTGCGGATTTCGAACACCGTTTTTTTCGGCAGGATCACCTCCCGGCTCTCCGGCACCGGGAAATCCAACGCCTGTTCCACCATGGCCATGCGATGGGTGTCGGTGGCCACCAGGCGGATCCGGCCCGGCGCCTCCGCCTCCTCGGCGGCGGTCACCTGCACAAAGACCCCGTTGAGGACATAGCGGGTCTCATCCGTGGACATGGCGAACTGGGTGCGTTCCAGCATGGCGGCGAACTGATCCCGGGGCAGCGCCAGACGGAACTCCCCTTCCGGGCCAGGAATGCGGGGAAACTGGGCCGCCGGCAGGGTGGCCAGATCGAAACGGGCCCGGTCGCAGGTCAGAAGCAGTCGTTCTCCCTCCTTGCGCAGTCGGATCGCCTTGGAGGGCAGCTCCTTGACCACATCGAACAGCACCCGGGCGCCGACGGTCAACTCCCCATCCACCACCCCTTCGACCTCGGTGAAGGTGCGCAACGACACCTCCAGGTCGGTGGCGGAGACCGTCAACGTGCCTCCTGTCACTTCCAGCAGGGCATTGCCCAGGATCGGCATGGTGTTGCGCCGTTCCACCACGGTCTGAATGCGTGTCAGAACTTTCAGAAAAGGGTCACGGTCGATGAAGAATTCCATATTCTCACAGCCTTGGTTGACGTTGATCAAAGCATCTGTGGATGCATTGTTTTACTTACAGGGGTCCAGGGGGATTATCCCCCTGGTGGGGTCCAGGGGCGAAGCCCTTGGTGGGGTCCAGGGGCGAAGCCCTT
>JADGAB010000171.1 GCA_015232245.1 Magnetococcales bacterium
AAAGAGGCATTGTACCCCCACCTGAAGCTAATTGTATTTGTATTCCCTTGATGCAATTTTCTAACCGGACATCACTGGCTCAAAATAAACTCTGGGACGCCCGTATCGATGTATTGTCCCTGGTCAAAGGTCAGCACTCCTGTCCGCCAGTCCGCATCCCCCGACATCCAGTGATCCATCGCCACCAGAACCGGACTGGCCCCGTGCCTCTCCCAGGCCTCATCACGATTGACGACTCTCCATTGCTGCCGAATCTGCTGGTTGGAAAATCTGCCCTTGGCGGTGATATCGCCCCGCAACAACGCTTCCTGCAAATTCCGCCACGCCTTTTCCTCAGCCTCTGCCCTGATGCCTTCCGGGCTGTGGCCTCCAAACGAAAAATCGTCTCTCCCATGGGCTTTCTGCGCAGCAGCCTGTTTGAATCCCTGAAGCTGTTCCGCTGTTGGTCCCGTATAGCTGTCGAAAGCGATCCAGAATACCGCTTGTTTCAGAAGAATCATCCGGTCTGAATAATTGTTGTTCCAGGATGGCATGTGCGACCTTTTTCACTGTGCGATGGGTTGCGTCTTGGCCACGATACCGATCCCCGGCAACGGCATCGACCGCCTTGAACCTTTCAAGGCACGATTTTGTTGTAATACAACATATTGGCAATGGGTTGAAGGCAGCTTCCAGCCACTCTCACGTCTGCCTTCAAGGGTTCCAATGTTTCCTTTGCATCCCCATTGATGAATCATGAAGGCATGATCAACCCATCATAGGAAAATACGATGATAAATACCACTGATCCTGATTCCATGACCACCGAAGACCGTCTGACCGAGATTGCCAGCATCCTCGTCACCGGCTATCGCCGTCTGCTGGAAAAGAAGAAAACAGAGAAAATTCCACTGGATAAGTCGCCAGACCAATGCCCTTATGGTCGAAAATCAACCAAAGGAGAAAGGGCATGAACAATATCAACGTGATCAAACAGGTGGCGGCCTTGTCGGGCATGTCCATCGCCGAGTTGAAGAAAATGTGGGCGGATTTGCACAAGACGGAACCGCCGCAATGCAACCGGAGCTTCCTGGAAAAACGGCTGACATATCGTCTCCAGGAATTGGCTCATGGTGGCCTGAAGAATGAGAGCGAAAAGCGACTTGAACGGATGGCGGTCTCTGGGGTGGAAGCCCCCCAGGAGCGAAAACGTCCGCCAGGGGGGCAACTGCTGCCAGGAACCCGACTGGTCCGCGAATGGAAAGGGGAGGAACACCGATGCACGGTTTTGAGCGACGGCTTTGAATACCAGGGACGCAAATTTGGGAGTCTGTCGGCAGTCGCCAATTTCATCACCGGCACCAAGTGGAATGGGCACGTCTTTTGGGGCCTGCGTCGTCAAGGAGAAAAGGCATGAACAACAATAAAGCTGTCATACCAAAAGTGCGGTGCGCGATCTACACCAGAAAATCCAGTGACGAGGGCCTGGAGATGGAATTCAACAGCCTGGACGCGCAACGCGAGTCATGCGAGGCCTACATCGTCAGCCAGAAATCCGAGGGGTGGTTCCTGGTCTCCGACCGCTACGATGATGGCGGGTTTTCCGGTGGCAGCCTGGAGCGGCCCGCCTTGAAACGTCTCATGGCCGACATCGAGGCAGGCAAGGTCAATGTGGTGGTGGTCTACAAATTGGATCGCCTGACGCGCTCATTGATGGACTTCGCCAAAATGGTGGAGGCCTTCGATCGGCGGCAAGTCACCTTCGTGAGTGTGACCCAATCCTTCAACACCACCACATCCATGGGACGATTGACCCTGAACGTCCTCTTGAGCTTCGCGCAATTCCGACGGTGGATCAAATTGCACAAAATGCGACCCTGGCCCATTGGTCCGTCGAGACCCCCATCCCGGACTTCTGGGACGCCGAGCACCAGGGAAAACCCGCCCCCGTCGCTGACATTTTTGCCCTCCTGGAACAGCTTGAAAGTAGCCGTGGCATGCAAGAAATCCTTGCGTGCCACGCTCAACACAATGATATTGAAGATGAAAATCTTTGCGTGCCACGAAAATCTCTTGCGTGCCATCCTTGCGTGCCATCGAATCAGCTGACCCGACTGGCCAGCATTTCCATCCACGACAAGCTGCTTCTCGCCCACCACTTCACCGAGCAGTTGGCATCCGGTAAGGCCAAATCCCAACTGGCACTGGCCAGAGACTATGGAGTTTCCGGTTCGTGGATGCGGTCAATTTGCGTGATGACTTGGCTTGCGCCGAAAATCCAGGAGTCGATTGGGCGGATGAGCGCGGAGGAAGCGGACAAGCGGATTCGTTTCAGGAAGCTGTTCAATATTGCAGAGGTCAGGAATCACGACGAGCAATGGCACCGTTTCGTGGAGATGGTCGGTGCAGAAGGTTGAGTGTGGTCACTGAACACCTCCATGATGGGTCCGGCACCAAGTCCGAGAGCCATTGACGTGCATGGGGTTGGACTGGTTTGATGAAGACGACCTTTTGTGTTAAATCAATGCGTTGACTGGACACTTAACATGGTCCTAAGGGGGATTGTCCACCTAGTGGGATCCAAGGACAAAACCCTTTGGACTTTATCTTTTGACTTTAAATCGCGCTCTCCCAAAAGAAGCATTTTTCAAGATTTGTGCGGAAAATGCGCCGCGCGCAGTCTTGGGAGCAGTCCATTTTTCGCTTGTAGCGAAAAATGGACTGCTCCTCTTGCCCCAAAACAAGCCGCTGCGGCGGCCTGTGGGCACGCCGACGGCTAAAGTCCCGGGTGCTGCGCCCCTGTGGACCCCACCAAGGGCTTTGCCCCTGGCCCCCTGGACCCCTGAAACAGCAAATTACTCCGACTCTTCCTGTCGACACAACGCGACTCTCTTGTCGCGTTTTTTCTTGTTCTGCCACAAATGAAGCATCGCAAACCCCACCAAAGCGGCCCCGGTATAAGGATGATACTGCCGCATGTTCAAACCTTTCACCGAGGTCAACACCGTGGCGGCCAGAGAGACCGCCAGACCGTTTTGCACAAAAGCTTCATTTTCCGCCAGATCCTTGACCGCGCTGGTCGCCTTTCCACCGATTTCCTTGGCATTGGCTCTGGCCTGCTCACCCAGTTTTCGGGCGCCGACGCTGATCTTTTCAAACGAAGCGGTCAAGGTTTGCCCACTCTTGCCCTCATCCTGGTCAACGACCGCATCCGTGCCAAGGGGAACGTCCGGGGTTGCTTCTGAAACGGTCATCACGTGATCTCCTTCAAGGGTCATAACATTTCACAAAAACATCATCGCCTGCACGCTATTTCAAGACCGCAGTGACCATGGAAAACACGGAACGCTCCACGGTTTGTTGCACGAACGCCTTGAAAATCGCCCTGCCAAGCTGCGCTCCCGCCGAAACAGGGGCCTTGGGAAGAGAACTCTTCTCCTTGCCCGCCTCCTCAACCACTGCCGAGGATCCTGACAAACAACGCTGTTGACACAACTCGCTGACAACTTGATCCGTCAACACATTGGTATCATAATGCACCACCATGCTCCCGGCATGTCGATTGACACGATAAGACTGAATGCCATTGACCTCCAACAACGCCTGACCGATCATTTCGGCCATTTCCGGATTTTTCCGGATGGACTGGGTTCGAATACGCAAACGCCCGGGTATCTGATGAATGTACATGGTGATGCGTTCTGCCTGCCCACAGAGCCTTCTGTCAATCCACCAACATTTTTCTCAGGTTCTGCATACGCTGCATGACGTCGCGTCCATGCTCTTCCGTCATTCTGGTTCCGGCCAGCGAATTGACCAGAATGGCCAAGGTGGTGCCATTATGCAGGATGGAGGTTGCCACGGGATTGAACCGGCCCATGGCGCTCCCGGCCATGATGGCCCCGTTGACACCCACCGCGATCTTGAAATTGGTGCGTACCAGCTCCATGGTGCGCATGGCCAAGCGTCTGGCCTCGACGATGCCATACAACTGATCCCGCATCAACACGATGTCGGCGGTATTGCGGGTCAGTTCCGCACCCCGTGGCATGGCGATGCCCACATCCGCGGTAGCCAGGGCGGGAGCGTCGTTGATGCCGTCCCCCACCAGGGCAACCCGGTGCCCGTCCTGCTTGAGTTGATTGATGATGCTCATCTTTTCGCCGGGAATCAGTTCGTGGTGCACGGCGTCCATGCCCAACTCGGCGCCCAACTGCCTGGCCTTGATCCGGTGATCACCGGTGAGCATGATCAATTGCTTCACCCCCAGTTGCCGCAGCTCTTTCAGAACCGCCACCGTATCCTCGCGCAGATGATCCCGCAGGGCGATGATCCCCAAAGGCTCCCGATCCCGAGCCGCCAGCAACACCAGATAACCACGCTCCATCAAGGCATTGATTTCCTCCCCGTGGGCCGCGAACGAGATCCCCTCGTCCTCTTCCAGGAAGTGACGACTGCCCACCAGGATGGTTTTGCCGTCCATGGAACTTTGCAGGCCATGGGCAACGATGAAGTCCACCACGCCATGCTGCATGTGAGGCAGGGAACGCTGGTTGGCCTCCTGGACAATGGCGCTGGCCACCGGATGGGTGGAGTGCTCCTCCAGTGAGGCCACCAGGGCCAGGAGTCGATCCTCGGTGCATCCCGGATGAAACAGACGCACTTCAACGACTTCCAGTCGTCCACTGGTGAGGGTACCGGTTTTGTCGAAGGCAAAGGTGTCGGCCAGAGCGATATTCTCGATGGCCTGTCCACCCTTGAACAGAATGCCCATGGTGCCACCCTGGTACATGGCGGACTTGAAGGCAACGGGCGTGCTGATCTTGATGCCACAGGCAAAATCCACCAGAAAGGTGGAAGCCATGCGACGCAGATCCCGGGTCATGGCAAAGACCATGGCCCCCATGGCGAAGGTGAAAAAGACCCTTTTATCCGCCAGGTTGGCGGCGAGACGCTGGGTGGTGGATTCGTTTTTCAGGGAATCTTCAATGAAATGACCAATACGGGCAATCACGGTGTGATCGCCGACACGCACGGCGCGAATGCGAATGCGCCCCTCTTCCACCACAGTCCCGGAAATGGCGCCATCGCCCATCTCCTTCTTGACCGGCACGGTCTCTCCGGTCAACGAAGCCTGATTGACCCGCGCCATCCCTTCCACCACTTCGCCATCCACCGGGATCAACTCGCCGACACCGACTTCGACCAGATCGCCCATCGTGATTTCGTTGACCGGCACCTGCACCAGGGTGCCTTCCCGTTCGACCCATGCATCGGTCGGGATCGGCAGCAGCAGATTCTTGACCAGATCTTCGGATTTCCGTTCCGTGCTGTTTTGCAGATACTCTCCGAGATGCAACATGAACTGCGTGGTGTTGGCGGTGACATATTCGCCACGCCAGGCGGAAAGTCCCACCGCCAGCGCATCCAGCACCTCCACCTTGATGCCGCGAAAGATCAAGGTCTGGAGGCCCGTGAAGAGAGTTTGCGACAAGGATGCCCAGGTGACGGCAGCCTGCAACCGTTTGGGCAGAAGCGGCGTTGCCAGCAACACCAATCCGGAGATCACCGGGGTCAAACCTCCGGAGAGATTTTGACAAACCCGTCCCGTGGCAACGCCACGTTCTCCGGGGTGGGATGGAGGACGTCTGGTCAGGGCGGTGGTCAGCGCGGTTCGCATGCCGTGCCGACCATCATGTTGCACGATGATCGATTGCGCCGGATGGTTGATGCGCACGGACGTGACCCCGGGCCGGGATTCCAGATAGGCTTGCAGGGTATCGCAATCCAGCGTGGTTCCGGCGGGGGTGGCCAGTCTGAAACGCAACCGGTTGGGCAATTCGTGAACGATCTGAACCCGATTCAACGTTCTACTCCCTGTCGGCCTGCAACTCCGCGTGGGCGTCCTGGAATCGCTCTTTCAGCTCTTCCACGCCACCCCGGGCCAGATCCCACACCTTGACCAGGGAACGGATGGCGGAACGTTGGACCGCTTCATTGGTGAGCAGATAAGCGGCGGCGGCTCCGATCAACGCGCCCTTGATCAATCGGCCACTGGCGGGGGTTTCGGCCTGGTGGTGTCCGTGGGGCGACTGGGGCATGCCATAAGGATAGGGGGCATAGCCGTGATGATACCCGTGGGCGTAAGGGTGGTTGTGATGCCCCTGGGGATAGGGATTCCCGTAAGGGGGGTAGCCATAGGGGGGGGTAACCGTATTGGGGTGCCGGTCCGGCGGAAAGATCCTGGGGCATTGGGTATTCGGTTTTCATTTTCTGTGATCCCTTGACGGTATTGCGAATGGATGCGCGTTATTCTTCATGATTGCCCAGATGGCCCGACAGGAGCAGCATGGCTGCGGCACCGAGCAGAGCCCCTTTCCAGAACTCGCCATCGTTCATGCCCAGCATGTTGGTGAGGCTGGGAATGGGGGATTTCAGAAACTCACCGATAAAGTCCTTGGGCTCCCCGGTGGTCTCCGCTGCCGGGGGAGGCATGGGAGGCGCTGCGGGTCTGGCCGGATAGGGATGGAAATACCCGGGAGGAGGCGGCGGCGGGTATCCGGGGGGAGTCGGACCAGGCCAGGGCGCGCCATAGGGTGACCACTGAGGCTGGGGCATGCCCTGGGGATGGGCGCCATACCAGGGGGGCGGATAGCCTACCGGATACCCGTTCCAGTACGGGGCAGGATTACCTTTCGACTTGTTCTTTTTGACTTTCACGTTCCCTGGTGCGGGAGGCGCACCCGGTGGCGGTGCCGGATAGCCGTAAGGAGTCCCCTGCCCAAACGGATGCGCATGATAAGGGAATTCCCCCTGGGGATACCCGTGGGGTGACGCCGCCGGATCCTGGGTTGGCAGCTGCATCTGTTCCGGTGCCATGGGCTCCGGGGCGCCTTGTTGATTGGACATGGACAATTTCCTCTCCGATGGGTTGAACAACAGAATTCCAGGGCGTTCGATCTTCTAAGAACGGCTCTGCATGATTGAAAGCAGTGCATTTTTTGCAATTTCATCGTTTCCCTGGAACAGATCCTCCCAGGCACGGAACGGGATCTGTTTCGGGTCATACTGGACCACGAGGGATGCGGTCAACGGATTGACATTCACATTGTCAATACCACTCATTGCGGCAAGCGTGGCGAGCAACTCCTTGCTGTTCTGTCCCGCCAGCAGGGGTCGGAGTTCAGAAGTGGCACGCAACCGGATCCGACCTTGAATGTGATGGACGATCTTCACGGCGCGACGACCACCGGTTTCGCAGAGCAGTTCCAACAAATTCGGCATGATGCATCTCCAGACTCAAACGGCAATAAAAATCAATCGCATTCATTCGCGGTGGGAGGCTTATACATTGCAACCGGGAGCCTGTCAACCTGGAGAAGG
>JADGAB010000172.1 GCA_015232245.1 Magnetococcales bacterium
GCTTTGCCCTTGGATCCCACCAGGGGGATAATCCCCCTGGACCCATGTTTTTGTAAAACAACGCATCCCAAACGGGTGCCCGCTGGATCCTCGGGAGAGTCAAACGTGACCGTGAATGAAATCAGAACCACCAAGAAAGGGGCTTTCATCTTCCCGTGTCTGCTGACCACCGGGGGGATGTTTTTCGGGTTTTACGCCATCATGGCCGCCTTGACCGGCAACTACGAGCAGGGGGCGCTGGCGATTCTGGTGGCCGGGGTGTTCGATGGTCTGGATGGCCGGGTGGCCCGAGCCATGAACGCCACTTCCGCCTTTGGCAAGGAGTACGACAGTCTGGCGGATTTCCTCTCCTTCGGGATCGCGCCGGCAGTGCTGATCCATCAATGGGCCCTGACCCCCTTCTCCCGGGTGGGGTGGGCCGGGGCGTTTCTGTTCGCCGTGTGCGGGGCGTTGCGTCTGGCCCGTTTCAATGTGCAGAAATCCGCGCCCGTGGAAGAGGTGGCCAAACGGTATTTCCAGGGGCTGCCCATTCCCGCCGCCGCCGGGATCCTGGCCGCCACCGTGCTGTTTTATGTGGATCTGGGCATCGCCACCCCCAACCGGGCCGTGGCGGGCATCGCCGATTTCTGGCGCTGGCTGCCGATGATCATGGTCTATGCCCTGGGCATGCTGATGGTGAGCAATATCCGTTTCCGCAGTTTCAAGGAGTTCAACTGGCATCGCAAGCGCCCGTTTCTGGCCATGGTGGCGGTGGTGCTGTTCATTACCGTGCTCACCATCCACATGGCCGCGACCCTGTTTGCGGTGGGTTGGGCCTATCTGCTCTCCTCCTATTCCAGCCACAAGGAGTATCGCCTGCTGCTGGCCCAGGGACAGGAAGAGGAGGAGGATGAGGTCAAGGAGTTCACCGAACAGGAGTAGACGGGCCCGGGACGAAACGTCCCTGGACCCGCCATGGGAGGAGTGATCATCATGTCGGAGAAGGTTTTCATATTCGATACCACCCTGCGGGACGGGGAGCAGTCTCCCGGCGCATCGATGAACGCGGACGAGAAACTCCGCGTGGCCAGACAACTGGAACGGTTGAAGGTGGATGTGATCGAGGCGGGATTCCCCATCTCCTCTCCGGGGAACTTCGAGGCGGTGCGTTCCATTGCCCGGACCATCCGCGAGTGTTCGGTGGCGGCGCTGGCCCGGGCGCGGGATCAGGATATCGATCGGGCCTGGGAGGCGTTGCGCGAAGGGGTGGATCCGCGCATTCACCTGTTCATCGCCACCAGCCCGATCCATATGCAGCACAAGCTGGGCATGACCCCGGATCAGGTGGTGGAGGCCGCGGTGGCCGGAGTGCGCCGCGCGGCGGGCTACACCTCCAATGTGGAGTGGTCCGCCGAGGACGCGGGCCGCTCGGAGATGGATTTTCTCTGCCGCATCGTCGAGGCGGTGATCGCCGCCGGAGCCAGGACGGTCAACATTCCGGATACCGTAGGCTATACCCTGCCCCACGAGTTCGGAGAACGGATCCGGCAACTGATCTCCCGGGTGCCCAACGTGGACAAGGCGGTGATTTCGGTCCACTGCCACAACGATCTGGGACTGGCCACGGCCAATTCTCTGGCGGCGGTTCTCAACGGCGCCCGTCAGGTGGAGTGCACCATCAACGGTCTGGGGGAGCGGGCCGGCAACGCCGCACTGGAAGAGGTGGTCATGGCCCTGCGCACCCGGCGGGACATCATGCCCTTTCATACCGATGTGGTCACCGAGGAGATCACCGCCGCCTCCCGGCTGGTCTCCCGCACCACCGGATTTCCCATTCAGCCCAACAAGGCGGTGGTGGGGGCCAACGCCTTTGCCCACGAATCCGGCATCCATCAGGCGGGCATGCTCAAGGACGCCTCCACCTACGAGATCATGACCCCGGCCTCCGTGGGGCTGGCCACCAACCGTCTGGTGCTGGGCAAGCACTCCGGACGCCACGCCTTCGCCGAACGGCTGCGGGAGTTGGGGTACCAACTGCCGGAAGCCCAGGTGGAGCGGATCATGCACCGCTTCAAGGATCTGGCGGACAAGAAAAAGACCCTGTTCGACGACGATATCCGCGCCCTGGTGGATGACGAGGTGGTGCGGGAGGCGGATCCCTACAAGCTGACCCGTCTGCATGTGGCCTCTGGCACCGAGGATACCCCGGTGGCGGCGGTGGAGATTCAGGTCAACGGCCAGCCCCAGCGGGGCGCGGGCTGGGGAGAGGGGGCGATTCACGCGGTGTTCAACGCCATCGTCCATCTGGTGCCCGGGGCGGATCAGGTCCGTCTGCAGCGCTACGAGGTGCGGGCCATCACCGGCGGCATCGACGCCCAGGCGGATGTGATCGTCAACATGGAACGGGATGACCGGTCGGTGCAGGGCCGGGGGGTGGACAACGATGTGGTGGTGGCCTCCGCGCTGGCTTTCTTGAACGCCCTGGCGAAACTGGCCCGCAAACCCACGGCAACCCGAAACGGGGTGTGAGGCGCTGTTGAACCGCGTCCGTTTCGGAATGCGTGGTTTTTATTGATAGGGGTCCAGGGGGATTATCCCCCTGGTGGGATCCAGGGGCAAAGCCCTTGGGACTCTGCTTTTGACTTTGGCGCGCTTTTATTCCCGCGCGCGCCACAAAGCCGCAAAGCGGCGCCTTTTCAAGCCGTGCGTCCCGCTTTGCCGCCAATTGAAAAACCGGGTCGGAAAGTCAATATCCCGAAAGGGGAGTGGTTGGGTTGGCATGCGGTTTGAATGTAAACTAATGCAACGGGTAGAGTGGCTGACGATGCCTCCCCGCACAAGACAAATCGACGCATTCGCCACCGGGAGAACCGTGCATGACCATTCGACGCCTGGAAAAGATCGATAAAACCGCCTCCTCGGCGGTCTCCAAGGCAAAAGCTGCCACGCAAGGGGTGGACGGGGCAAATTTTTCCAGATCCCTGGCTGCCGCAGCCGGCATTCAGGAGACCATTCCCCTGCTGGCCACCCTGTCGGTCTCCTCCAATTCGGAACGCGCCCCCACCCCCTACCAGCGGCGTGAACAGCTCGAACAGATGGGGGAACTCCTCGACACCCTGGAGGCGCTGGGGCGGGATCTTTTGTCCGAATCCCTCTCCGAACCCGACGAAACCCGCAAACGGCTCAAGGAAACCCGGGATCAGGCGCTGCATTCCCTCTCCAATGCCCCGGAAAGCGGTTCAGAACGGGAATTGCTGCATCGAACAGCGGTTCTGGCAACAGTGGAACTGGCGAAAACCGATCGGGGGGATTATAAATAGTCCTGCGGCTGCCCGGTTCGGAAACATGGGAGTCGCGACCCTGTAAAAATGCGGGGTTATCCATTCCTCCCAATCAGCGTAAGCCGTGCCTGCTCATGTCATTGGATCTGATTCGCAACTTTTCCATCATTGCCCACATTGATCATGGAAAAAGTACCCTCGCTGACCGCCTGATCGAATTCACCGGCGCCATGGATGCCCGTGACATGACCGCACAGGTCCTCGACAGCATGGATCTGGAACGGGAACGGGGCATCACCATCAAGGCCCAGTCCATGCGCCTGACCTATCGGGCCAAGGACGGCAAGAGCTACATCTTCAATTTCATCGACACCCCGGGCCATGTGGATTTCTCCTACGAGGTCTCCCGCTCCCTGTCGGCCTGCGAAGGGGTGCTTCTGGTGGTGGACGCGGCCCAGGGGGTCGAGGCCCAGACCCTGGCCAATGTCTACATGGCCCTGGATCACGATCTGGCGGTCATTCCGGTGTTGAACAAGATCGATCTCCCGGCGGCGGACCCGGAACTGGTGCGCAAGCAGATCGAGGATGTCATCGGTCTGGACGCCTCGGACGCCATTCTCGCCTCGGCCAAAAGCGGCATCGGCATCGGCGACATCCTCGAAGCGGTCACCACCCGCATTCCGCCCCCCAAGGGGGATCCCAACGCCCCCCTGAAAGCCCTGATCGTTGACTCCTGGTACGACAACTTCCTGGGCGTGGTCTCTCTGGTGCGCATCGTGGACGGTCGGCTCTCCACGGAAAACGCCACCCGCACCCGGCGCATCCGTCTGATGTCCACGGGCATGGATTATCCCCTGGACAAGGTGGGCATCTTCACGCCCCGGCTCACCGAAACCGCCACGCTCTCCGCCGGAGAGGTGGGCTGGGTGGTGGCCGGAATCAAGGAGGTCTCCATGGCCCGGGTGGGAGATACCATCACCGACGCCTCCCGACCGGCCAGCGAGCTTTTGCCGGGGTTCAAGGAGATCAAACCCCTGGTCTTCGCCGGACTCTATCCCATCACCTCCTCGGATTACGTGTTGTTGAAGGAGTCGTTGGAGAAACTCTCCCTGAACGACTCCTCCATTGTCTTTGAAACCGAAAGCTCGCCGGCCCTGGGGTTTGGCATGCGTTGCGGTTTTCTGGGCATGCTCCATATGGAGATCGTCCAGGAACGCCTGGAGCGGGAGTTCAATCTGGAGCTGGTCACCACCGCTCCCACAGTGGTTTTTCGGGCCCATCTGACGGACGGAACGGTGGAGGAGGTTCACAACCCTTCGGCCCTGCCCCCGGCCAACAAGCTTGACCATCTGGAAGAACCCTATATTCTCGCCTCGATCCTCACTCCCCCGGAGTACGTGGGGCCTTTGATGCAACTGTGCGCCGATCGGCGCGGCGTGCAGCGGGATATCAATTACGTCTCCGACTCCCGGGCCATGCTCCGCTACGAGCTCCCCATGAACGAGGTCGCCCTGGACTTCTTCGACCGGCTCAAGTCGGTCTCCCGGGGATACGCCTCCCTGGACTACGAGTTTCTCGATTATCGGGTCGGGGATCTGGTCAAACTGGATATCCTGATCAACGGCGATCCGGTGGATGCCTTGTCGGTGATCGTCCACAAGGACAAGAGCATGACCAGAGGCCGGGATCTGGTGAAGAAAATGCGCGAACTGATCCATCGGCAGATGTTCGAGGTGGCCATTCAGGCCGCCATCGGCGCCAAGGTGGTGGCCCGGGAGACGGTTTCGGCTCTGCGCAAGAACGTGACGGCCAAATGTTACGGCGGCGACATCACCCGCAAGCGCAAGTTGCTGGAAAAACAAAAGGCTGGCAAAAAACGGATGAAACAGATCGGGCGTGTGGAGATCCCTCAGGAGGCATTCCTGGCGGTCCTGAAAGTCGATGAATGAGGAGGGAGGACAACAAAAGGTGGTGAACCGTCATCCATGGCGCCGGAAACATCTCTGGCAGGGGTTGTTGTTTCTGATCGCCGCCGTGCTGGTGTTTGGCAACGCGGTTTCGCTGGGGGCGTTTTTCATGCCCGAGGCTTCCCGTTCCTGGGCCGCTCCCATTGCCCTGGTGCTTTTTGGCATGGGAATCTTCATGCTGGTCAAGGGGGAAGCGTTTCTGGAGAGCGGCAGCGTGACCGCCGAATACTACGAGGCCATCGCCATGGCCGTGGCCATCGCCTTCATGGTGCGCTCCTTTGTGGTGGAACCCTTCAAGATCCCCTCCGGCTCCATGATGCCCACCTTGCTGGTGGGGGATTATCTGTTTGTCAACAAGTTCGCCTACGGCTACCGGGTGCCCTTCACCCAGAAACGCATCCTCATGACCGATCCCCCCAGACATGGGGAGATCGTGGTCTTCGAATATCCCAAGGATCCCACCAAGGATTACATCAAACGGATCGTCGGACTTCCCGGCGACCGGGTGGCCTATCGGGACAAGCGGTTGTACATCAATGGACAACTGGTGGCCCAGCAGGTGGATGGGGCTTACAACTACATCAACGAGTATGATCAGCGGGTGGAGTCGCAGCGCCTGACGGAAAATCTGGGATCCCATCCCCATGCCATTCTGGTGCGTCCCATGGCCAACATGGATCAGTTCACCGACGAGGTGATTCCCGCGGATCACTATTTCGTGATGGGGGACAACCGGGACAACAGCAACGACAGCCGCTATTGGGGATTGGTGCCAGCCCATCGACTGGTGGGACGGGCCGTGGCTCTGTTCTGGTCCTGGGACCGGATCGAGGGAAAACCCCGCTGGGAGCGGATTGCTCAGTTGATCCGATAGGAATTTGACCAGAATGAATACGCGCAAGAGGTTTCCAGGCGGTCAATCCGGTGGCATGTTGATGACGGTGGTGGTGATTTTCGCCCTGCTGGGTCTGGGCATGAATCTGGTCACCCGCATCGGACCGGCGATCTACGAATATTATTTGTTGCGGGACCTGGCGGACCGGGTGGTCCGGGAGTATGCCAAACTTCCGTCCGACGAGGTGAAGCGTCGGGTCAATTACGAGCTCAACCGTTCCCGGTTGCCGGAGGGCGCCATCAGTCTGGTGCGCACCACCTCCGGTTATCGGGTCTCCGTGGAGCGGGAGATTCCCCTCTCTTTGACCCTTGGAGAAACCGTTCTGGCGCTGCCCGGTCACGAGGTGTGGACTCTGACCTATCAGGTGGAGTCGTGACCTTGCCGGAGGCGTTGCCGGTCATGGACGCGCCGGACCCCGAGGTCTGGTTTGCCGAGCGGTTCGATTATTTCTTCGCCGATCCCGGATTGTTGCGTCAGGCATTGACCCATCGGTCCGTGGCCCAGGACGATCCTGCTTTGGAGTTGCACACCGGTCACAACGAACGACTGGAGTTTCTCGGGGACGCGGTGTTGGATCTGGCGGTATCCCGACTGCTGTTTCACCGTTTTCCCGATGCCCCGGAGGGAGAGCTTTCCTACTGGCGCGCATCTTTGGTGAATACCGGCGCGTTGGGGCTGGTGGGAGGGGAGATGGGATTGGGGGTGTTGTTGCGTCTGGGCCGTGGGGAGAGTTTGAGCGGCGGACGGGAAAAGCCTTCGATTCTGGGAAACTGCATCGAGGCGATGCTGGGAGCGGTGTTTCTGGACGGGGGGTGGTCCGGGGTGGAGCAGGTGGCCGGGCGGCTGTTTGAAGGGCGTCTGGAGCAGTACGGGACCAACGGGGAATACAAGGATTTCAAGACCGCCCTGCAGGAACGGTTGCAGGGTGCGGGTCGGCCCTTGCCCCGTTATGAACTGACGGAGGCGACCGGCGCGCCTCATGAACGGACCTTCCGGGTGGTGGTGCGGTTCGAGGAGCGGGTGGCGGGTCATGGCACCGGTTCCAGTCGGCGGCGCGCCGAACAGGAGGCCGCACGGGCGGCCATGCACATCCTGGATGAAGAGGCGAATCCATTCCGGGATGGCAACTTTTGAAAAAAAAAAGCGGGGGTCTGGGGGATTCCTCCCCCAGGGGTTTAAAATATAAAAAATCCAGATAATTTTTATGTTTTAAACCGCAACCATGTCG
>JADGAB010000173.1 GCA_015232245.1 Magnetococcales bacterium
AAACGCGGCGACAAAAGAGCCGGGAAAACCGGTCACCAGAGGAATCATGGCATTACGGAAAACGTGCCGATAGAGCACGGCCCGTTCTGAAAGCCCCTTGGCACGGGCGGTCAAGACATACTGTTTGGAGATCTCCTCCAGAAAGCTGTTTTTGGTGAGCATGGTCATGACCGCGAAGGAGCCCACCACCGAAGAGATGATGGGCAGCACCATGTGCCACAGATAATCCAGAATCCGCGCCGGCCAGGAGAGTTCCGCCCAGTTGTCGGAGACCAGACCGCGGATGGGAAAGAGATCCCAGAAGCTTCCGCCGCCAAACAGCACGATCAGCATCACTCCGAGCACGAAACCGGGAATCGAGTAGCCGGCCAGAATGATCATCGAGGTGGCGGCGTCGAAGCGGTCCCCGTGGCGCACGGCCTTGCGGATGCCCAGGGGGATGCTCACCAGATAGGTCAACAGAAAGGACCACAGGCCCAGGGAGATGGAGACCGGCAGCTTGTCGAGCACCAGAGCCGTCACGGAACGGTGGTGATAGTAGGAGTCGCCGAAATCGAAACGCAGATAGTTGCCGATCATGAGCAGAAAACGTTCGTGGGCCGGGCGGTCGAAACCGTAGAGCTTGCGCAATGCCTCGACCTGTTCCGTGGTCAGCCCCTTGGCTCCCCGATAGAGTCCGCCGCCGGAGGGGGCGGCCACCTCCCCCGGGGAACCGGCGGGTCCGGCCTCCATCAGGGCGATCATCTGCTCCACGGGTCCGCCGGGGACGAACTGGATCACCACGAAAGTGACCAGCATCACCCCCAGCAGGGTGGGGATCATCAGCAGCAGACGACGCAGGATATAGGCGCCCATGTCACTTCATCCACCAGGAGAGCAGCCAGTCCTCCGCCGAGTAGTAGAGGGGTAGCTTTTCCGGTCGGCCAAAACGGTCCCAATAGGCGATGCGGTAGTAGTTCAGATGCCAGTTGGGCACCAGATAGTGACCGGACAGCAGCACCCGGTCCAGGGCGCGACAGGCGATGACCAGCTCTTTGCGGTTTTTGGCGTAGACGATTTTATCCACCAGGGCGTCCACCGCAGGATCCTTGATGCCGATGCGGTTGTGACTGCCTTTGATCTCCGCGCTGGCGGAGTGCCACATGTCCTTCTGCTCGTTGCCCGGAGACTGGGACTGTCCGAAGGCGTTGACGATCATGTCGTAATCGAAATCGTGCACCCGGCTTTGATACAGGGAGGTGTCCACGGTGCGGTATTTGAGACCGATGCCCAGTTTTTCCAGATTGGCCGCAAAGGGGGCGAGAATGCGTTCGAAGGCGGGCTGGGCCAGGAGCAGTTCCATCTCCAGGCGGTTGCCTTTGCCATCGGTGAGGATCCGGTCCGGACCCAGGGTCCAGCCGGCCTCTTTCAAGAGCCTGGAGGCCTCCCGGAGATTCTGGCGCAGCGAGTTGGGAGGAGTGGTGGTGGGAGGGGTCGGGGCCGGACCGAAGACCGCCGGGTCGAGCTTGTCCCGCAGAGGGTCCAGGAGCGCCAGTTCTTCGGGGGGCGGCGGGCCTTTGGAGGCGGCCAGTTCCGAATTGGAAAAGTAGCTGGTGGAACGGGTGTACTGCCCGTAGAAGAGATTCTCGTTGCTCCACTCGAAGTCGAAGGCCAGGGTCATGGCCTTGCGTACCCGGATGTCCTGAAACATGGGACGGCGCAGATTGAAGATCAATCCCTGCATGCCGGCGCCCTGTTTGTGGGGCAGGGTCTCTTTCTTGATCAGCCCCTGGGCGAACTTGGGACCTTCATAGTCCCGGGCCCACTGTTTGGAGTTGTATTCCGCCATGAAATCGAACTCTCCGGCCTTGAACCCCTCCATGGCCACCACCGGATCCTTGTAGAACTTCAGGACAATGCGTTCAAAGTTGTAGAAACCCCGGTTGACCGGACGCTGATTGCCCCAGTATTTGGGATTGCGACGATAGGTGACGGTCTTGCCGGCCTTGAAATCCTCCACCACATAGGGTCCGGTGCCCAGTGGCGGGGTGAGGCTCTCCTGATCGAAGGGGTGTTTGGAGAAATAGGCCCGGGAGAGCACCGGAATCTCTCCGGCGATCAGGGGCAGTTCCCGGTTGGCCTGGCGGAACCTGAAACGGATCACCTTGGGGGAGACCACCTCGGCGGCGGCGATGTCGCTCCAGTAGGACTGTTTGGAAGGGTGCGCCTTGTCGGATTGCAGGATCTCCAGGGAGAATTTCACATCCTCGGCGGTCACCGGGGTGTCGTCGGAAAAGCGCGCTTCGGGATCCAGATGAAACATCACCGACAACCCGTCTTCGGCCACTTCCATCTTGTGGGCCAGCAGGCCGTACAGGGAGAATGGCTCGTCCATGGCGTGGGTCATGAGGTGTTCGAAGATCAGGGGGGTGAGCAGATCCGGCGCGGAACCTTTCAGGGTGTAGGGATTCATTTTGTCGAAGCTGCCGATGGCGTGCAGGGTCAGGGCGCCGCCGGGTTTGGCGTTGGGGCTGGTGTAATCGAATCCCTTGAAATCATGAGTGTATTTCAGAACACCATCCAGGCTCAGACCGTGATCGGCCTGGGCCGGGAAGATCCACAACAGAGAAATGAACAGGGCAATGGACAGGTAACGCATGGTTTTTGTTGGCGACCCTCGCGATTGACGTTGTTTGGAGAGTTGCAGTGTAGCCTTTGCCGTCGGTATTTGACCAGAATTTTTCGCAACACCGGCCATCCCCCTCGGGAAGGATGACGCGGGTTCAAAGTTTCGTGTAATATGTATTCTTCTTCATGTAATGAACGATTCGCTGGGTCAGGGAGGTCAAGGAGAGCATATGGAACGGGTGCGCGCTCCGGCGGTGGCCGGCATGTTTTATCCCGGGGAGGCCCGGGCCTTGCGCAATCTGGTGGAGGGATTGCTGGAGCAGGTGCCGGCGGTGCCGGTGGAGCCTGTGGCGGTGGTGGCTCCCCATGCGGGATTCGTCTATTCCGGTCTGACCGCGGCCCATGCCTACAAGGGGCTGGCCAAGGCTTCGTCTCTGCATCCCAGGCGGGTGTTTCTGATCGGTCCCAGCCATCGGGTGTGGCTGGAAGGGGTTTCGGTGGGCAACTACGACGCCTATGCCACCCCTCTGGGACGGGTTCCGGTGGATCGGGAGGGGGTGGAGTGTCTGGCATCCCGGCCCGATGTCTCCCGGGAGGAGGAGCCCCACCGGCTGGAACACTCCCTGGAGACCCAGCTCCCTTTCCTGCAGGTGACGCTGGTCAATTTCCGCATCGTTCCCCTGGTCTACGGGGAGATGAGCGGCGGACACCTGGCCGATCTGCTGGCCGGATGCTGGAAACCGGAGGATCTGATCGTCATCTCCACGGATCTCTCCCATTATCACCCTTACGACGAGGCCCGGCGTCTGGACGCCCTGAGCAACGCCGCGGTGCTGGCCCGGGATCCCAAGGCCATGGCCGGTTGCGAAGCCTGCGGCAACATCGGCGTGCGCGCCGTGCTGGAGACCGCCCGGCGGCGGCGCTGGCGTCCTTTGCTGGCGGATCTGCGCAACTCCGGGGATACCGCGGGAGACAAGAACCGGGTGGTGGGGTATGCGAGCTATCTGTTTTATCCAGAACAGGCGGAACTGTCCGTCGCAGCGCCCCTGCCGGTCGCTGTTCCCGCTCCCGCTCCAGATCCCGCTCCCGCTCCCGGGACGGGATTGCCGGAGCTGGTCCGGGAACATCTCGCCGCCACCCTGTCCGGCACTCCCGGACTCTCCCCGGCGGCTTTGACCGGTCGCCGGGAGGAGCTGGCCAGACCGGGAGCCTGTTTTGTCACCCTCACCCGGCAGGGCCGGTTGCGGGGCTGCATCGGCTCTCTGGTGGCCCATCGTCCCCTGGCCGAGGATCTGTTGGAAAACGGCCTCTCCGCCGCCACCCGGGATCCCCGCTTTCCCCCGGTGCAGGCCGACGAACTGGCGGGCCTGGAGATCGAAGTTTCGCTGCTGAGTCCGCCGCAACCCTTTCCGCATCAGGACGGAGATGAGCTGATCCGCCGCCTGATTCCCGGGGTGCACGGGGTGATTCTGGGCAAGAACGGGCGTCGCGCCACTTTCCTGCCCCAGGTGTGGGAACAACTGCCCGATCCGGTGGAATTTCTGACCCAGCTGTGCCGCAAGGCCGGACTCGACGGCGACTGCTGGCGTCAGGGGGCCCAGATCCAGGTCTACACCGTGGAAAAACAGCTGGAACGGAAAAAAGAGGGCTGAATGGCCGGATTCAACGTGCATCTGGCGGTGGGGGCCATGGCGGGCGGCGTGGGCGTCACCTCCCTGATGGTCGCCGGACTGGTGGATTCCCAGGTGGGATTGCTTGGTTTCTTTGCCGCCATGATCGGCGGCGTCCTGCCGGATGTGGATGCGGAGGAGTCGATTTTTCTGGATCTGGCCTTCACGGTCTTTGCCCTGCTGGGTTCGTTTTTCGTCATGTTCAGCCAGACCGGGGTCTACTCCGTGGCGGAACTGACCATTCTGTGGCTGGTGACTTTTCTGTTCATCAAATTCGCGGTGTTCGAGCTGTTCGTGCGCTTCACCGTCCACCGGGGGATCTTCCACTCCGTGCCCGCCGGGGTGTTCTTCGGCGGCGTCACCGCCGCGCTGCTGATCCATCTGTTCCGTCTGCCGGAACGGGCCGCCTGGCTGGCGGGTCTGTTCGTTTTCTTCGGCTATCTGGTCCATCTGCTGCTCGATGAACTTTACAGCCTCAATTTGTTGGGGGAAGGCGGGGTGTTGGCCTCTTTCGGCACGGCCTTCAAGTTCCACTCCCGGGACAGCTGGGCCACCGCTTCCATGTATACCGCCATTGCGCTGGTGTTCATGATGACCCCCGGCGTCTCCGGACTTCTGGGGGAACTCTTTTCCAAAGCCACCCTGGATGCGGTCGGCGCCCGTTTCCTGCCCGCCGGACACTGGTTCGGCCTCCCCTACTGGAACATTCCGGGACAATGAAAAAATGCCAACAGGGGTGTTGACAATGGCTGCCAAACGGTGTTATCCTTCGTACTTGAACATCAAGCCCAGATGGCGGAACTGGTAGACGCGCTAGATTCAGGTTCTAGTGTCTGAAAGGACATGGGAGTTCGACTCTCCCTTTGGGCACCATTTTTGCTTTCAAAGCACTCCAATGAAGCCAGCAAATTAACCATTTGCTGGCTTTTTTGTTTCCAAGGCGTCCCGGGGATGTGTATAGACATCCAGACTTGGTGAGTGCAGGATCGTGTGTGGATCGGGTGTGCAGTAACCAGATTACCGCCGAATCAACGCGCGGGTGGAGGGACCGGGATCCCCTGGGGCGCAGGTTGGCGCGTTTCCTGGGGGATGGGTGGGACATATTGCACCGGAAGCGGCCATGCCCGCATGAGACCGAAGAGAAGACCGATTCCACCGAGGATCATGGCACCCGTCTTGATGACCATGCGGAGTTCCAGTTCCTTGAGGTTGCTCTCCAAGCGAAGGATGTCCCCCTTCGTTGCCAACTCCTTAAGCCGGGACTCTTCCACCTTCTGCAAGACATCGGACAAGGCTTCGGCCTGGGCTTCGGCCTGGGCAGATGGCACCCCCGCCGTTTCCAGCTTCTTCACAAAGGCCAGGGTGTCGAATGGAATGGCAATGCTGCTCATGACAACATCTCCTGGATGGCGGATGGTTTGAGAATAGATTATCCGATAACGGCCAAGAAGGTCCAAGGAAATCCACGCGCCCGGGAAGACCGTTCGCTCACCCGCTCACCCGGGCCCTTTTACCGCGTCGCGGATGAAACCGATCAGTTCCCGGGCCAGTTCCGCCCCGCGTTGATGTCGGGCGGCAGGATCCTTCTCCAGCGAACGGGCGATGATGGCGGCCAGCCTGGGGGGGATCCCGGGGCGCAAGGCGGTCAACGACGGCGCAGGCTTGAGGATCATGTTCCGCAACTCCTCCGGATCCTCCCCCTTGCAGGGGGGATGACCACTCAGCAGATGATAAAGTATCCCGCACAAGGCGTACAGATCGGTCCGATGGTCGCACACCCCGCCGGTGACGCTCTCCGGGGCCGCATAAGGGGAGATCCCGGTTCCCGTGGGATCGACGCCCAGCAGGCGCGCCACCCCGAACTCCTTGATCCGCACCTCCCGGGTCGTGGCGTCGTACAACAGATCTTCGGGCCGCAGGTTCCCATGGGTCAAACCCTGTTGATGGACATGATCCAATGCCAGCGCCGCCCGGGTGGCGATGTAGAGCAGAAGCGGCAACGGCAGCAGATCATCCGGATGGAGATGATGCTCCATATTGCCGTTTTGGTTGAAAAAATCCATTACCAGATGGGCCGGGTCCGCATCGAGACCCATCTCCTGCAATCCCACCACCCCCCCGTGACGCAGTTGCAGCCATAGGGGCCCCTCCCTCAGAAACCGGCCTTGGGCCTGTTCCGCCTGCCGGGGATCCCGATGCCGGTCCGGTCCCAAAAGACGCAGAATCACCGGTTGACCATCCTCCGGTCTCCGACCCAGCAGCAATTCCCCCAGGGCGTCCCGGGCAAGCTCGGCCAGAATGGCAAAACCTCCCACCTGACGGGTCGCGGTCTCTCCAGGCTGGACGCCGGTCATCCGACGGTTGAGCTGCTCCTGCTTCTCCCGGCAGATCAGGGCGTTTTTCAGCCGTTCGTCCAATTCCGGGTGTTCCGGATCGAAACGCTGCATGCGCTGATAGACCCGCGCCGCATCCTCGTGACGACCCGCCCGTTCCAGATCCCGGGCCAGGGTGTCGGCCATGGAGAGCAGCATGGGATCCATGGGGGTCAGCCGGAACTGGGCCATGGCCTGTTCCCAGCGTTTTTGTCCCTGATAGATCAGAAGCAGGGTGCGATGCAGCTCTTTGGCCGCCGGATTCCCGCTGCGGGCGGCCTCGAAACGCCGCAGCCGGAAGAAAGGCAACAGAAATCCCGCCAGCAGCAGTGCCAGAGGATTGATCATCGGCACCCAGATCATGCTTGAATCCATGAGCCACGCTTCCAGAACCGGTATCCCCAGGCCCAACAGAATGGCGGTCAGCAGGGTGGAGAGCCGACTGCCCACCCCTCCGGGAGGGGCCAGCAGCAGCAACAGAGTCACCACTCCGTACAGTCCGAAATTCAGGTAGGCGGCCCACCCCGGAACCCGGAAATGCTGTTGATTCAAAACAGCGTTGACGGTCTGGGCGTGAATTTCCAGCGAGGACATCTTGCGACCCGCCGGCGTGGCCAGGGCGTTTGCCTGCCGGGATGTGGTGGGGCCGATCAGCACGATCCGATC
This sequence comes from Magnetococcales bacterium, assembly GCA_015232245.1. Taxonomy (GTDB): domain Bacteria; phylum Pseudomonadota; class Magnetococcia; order Magnetococcales; family Magnetaquicoccaceae; genus Magnetaquiglobus. Next base: position 7,316 of record JADGAB010000173.1, read on the forward strand.
CCGGAACCGCTCCGGAGGAACGTTGCCATC
>JADGAB010000174.1 GCA_015232245.1 Magnetococcales bacterium
CTGCCGTGTTGCGTGCCGCGCCTCTGGATGAGTTCCTGACCGCCGATCCGGGCTTCGATGCCTGGCACGGGGAAGGGGAGGTGGGGGTGGACATGATGAACAACAAGGTGGATCTGTTCAAAATGCGCGGCGATCCGGATCCAAGAAATGGCGCCATCGGGGATTACCGGGGTGCCCACCTGCGGGGCGGTTTGGCCCTGACCCGGCGGTTGTGGGTCGATGGGGGCGCCTGGTCCAGAAAGATCATCACCCCCTACGACAGCGGCGAAAGCACGGCTTTGCATGGGGCGGTGCAGTTCCAGGCCGTGCAGTCGTTCGGGGTGTTTCCGTCCATGGCGCTGCGCCTGAGCGGTTGGCGGGATTCCGCCCCCGAGGCGATCAAGGGATCCCCCTCCTCGATTTCTCTCGGCGGGACCAGTGTCACGGCCCAGCGGATCCGCGTGGATCAGCCCCGGGATGAGCAGTTCCAGGTGGATCTCATCAATACCTGGAATCTGACCAGCAATACAAAGTTGTCCATGTTCGCGAGTCTTGGCAGAAGCAGTGTGAATTTCGACAATATCTATGTCTCCGATCTTTCCGCAGGAGGGTTGTCCACGACCGGACAATTTCAGCTCAAACCCTATACCACGGCGGAAGGGAGTACCGGGATTTCCGGGGTGTGTACCAGCGGGGATTGCCGTTTGAGCGGGTCGAATACCGGGGTCCTTCGCTTCGCGGTCCCGCCACCCAATGGAATGAACGTGCCGGATGGCATGAATATCGCCTATGATTCAACCTTCCTTCAGGTGGGGGGCATGTACGGCTGGATCAGTCCGGAGTGGCGCGCCCGCGTTGGTTATCGTTTTGTCAAATGGAATCGGGATGTGGATGGCGCTGTTGCGGATATGGGCAAAACCGTGATCGATACCAACCATTTTCTCACCGGCGAGGTGGGATATAAGCCGCCCATTCCCCTTTTTGAGCATGCGGGATTTTTTGTGCGTGGACAGGGGATGATGAATCAGTTTGTCGGCGAGATTCCTTTTTCCTATAATGCCTTCAGCGCACAGAAGTTCGATCACCGTTACGGCCTGTTGACCTTGGGTGTGACCGGAGGATTCTAGTGGAGGTTGTCATGCAATCGATCGATATTGAACAGCTTTTTTCTGATCTGAAACCTCATCTTGTGCTGTGGATGGCGGAAAGAAGTCAGGAAAAGGCCTTGACGCTGTATGATCTGGAGTTGCGTGAGCGGATTCTGCGGGTCGAGGAGGAGTTGCGACATCAGCGGGAGTTGATGCTGCAGGGCTTTGAAATGACGGATAAACGCATCGATCAGATGCGGGATGAGATGAACCGGCGTTTCGAGCAGGTGGACAAGAGATTCGAGCAGGTGGATAAGCGTCTTGATCAGGTGGACAAGCGTCTTGATCAGATCGATAAGCGTTTCGATCAGGTGGACAAGCAGTTCGAGCGTCTGGAAAAGAATCTGAACGAACGCTTCATGGAAGTGACCCGTCGCATGGATCATTTCATGCGCTGGTCTTTCGGGTTCACGATTACCGTGGCTGGAACCGTGATTGCCATCATCCGGTTTTGGCATTGAAGTCGTGTCAAGAGAATGGGATGCAGGATGGGTAAGTTGTTGTCTGTATTGATGGCAGGTTGGTTTCTTCTGCCGTCGATCACCTGGGCCGGGTCGCTGGAGAGCTGGGTGAAGCAGGCCGAAAAGGGGGATGTGCAGGCGCAGTTGCAGCTTGGCAAGGCGTATCATGAAGGTCGCGGAGTGGGCATCGATTATCGGGAGGCCCTGCGCTGGTATCGACTGGCCGCTGCTCAAGGGAGCGCGGAGGCCCAGAATGGTGTGGGAACCCTTTACGATAATGGCAAAGGGGTGCCCAGAGATTATCGTGAGGCGGCCCATTGGTTTCTGTTGGCTGCCCGACAGGGACATGTGCTGGCGCGGCGCAATCTGGGCTGGATGCACGAAAAAGGGCAGGGTTTGCTTAAAGATGATGCATTGTCATACATGTGGCAGTGGTTGGCGGAAACGGCGCGCCGGGGTGTCTCTCCGGGTCAAGGGGGAGATGTGTGTCGTTTTTGCGCAACCGTGGCGGCGCGCATGACCCCGGAACAGATTGGTCGAGCGCGGGAACGGGCCAGGAAGTGGCGACCCGAGGATCCTTTGGTGTTCGCGCCTGACCGGAAACCATAGGCAGAAAGATCCGCAGTGTCACCCCATGGCCGGGGTGGGTTGGCGGATGAGAGAGTGAGGCCAGACGGTTGCGCCACGGAGGACCGCATGGGTGCGATAGGCGCTGCCGCCGAGTTCCGGAGTCTCCCGGCCATCGTTGGTGCGTTCCAGGACGGCGTGTTCCAACTCTGTGCGTGTGGTGCAGTAGCCGAGTTCCAGATCCACCAGTCGGGCTTCCGAGGTCCAGAAGTACTCTCCCGGTCCGCAGAACCAGTCGTCATAACGTCTTGGAGTCATCATGGCGTGTTCCTTTTTTGGGGCTGGGAAGTGGGTACAGGCACGATCCAAGGGTTTGCAAATCCGCTGGGATCGTGCCACATTGGACAAGAAGGTCGGGGGTAAAAGTTCCCTGATCTGTCCAAACGGCGCTTCGGCAACCGGACGACCGGACTTGTGAGGCGGGCCAGGGCAGAGCCGTATTCCACATCACGCCTGAGCCGTGTGAAATACCATGCAAAAAATGTGCAGAATTTTATTGCAGATGAAAAGTGGCGGGAATGCTGGATTGTGGAAGGGGGATGCGGAAAAAGTGAGGAGATCTGTCAGGAAATTTTTTCCCGGGTGCTTTCCGACAGGAAGATTCAATGCCTCCGCAGGCTGTGCTTTGCGTCAGCCTGCGGAGTTGAGACAAGACCGAAAAGGCAGCTTTTTTGAGCCCTCGATCATCCGCCTGTCAGAGTGATGTTGTTCAGGCCCCCGCTTTTTCCGGAACGCCTGTCTGGGCGGCGAAGGCCACCGGAATCTTTGCAAAGGCGATCCCCGCCTCGGAAAAACGTCTGACGATCTGGGTGTGAATCAACGTTGGCCCCATGTACATTTTGGTGTTGTCGTCCGGGAAAACATCCTTTTCATCCGGGTGCCACTTTTTTGTGCGGATCCACAGGTCCAGGATAAAGGATCCGTTGCCCGGGATCTTGTTGAAATGGACATAATAGGGGCGATCCAGAATGGGGGCGTTCTTGGCAATATCGGTCAGCAGCGAAATGGCCTCCTCCACCTTGTCGGGGTGGGTGTTGCTGTCGATGGGAATGGACAGGCAGGTCATGTAGTTGGTGCGCTGGTCGATGTTCTTGAAGACATTGCTGGTGAAGTTCTTGTTGGGAATGGAGAGAACCTCCCCGTTGGTGCGCCGGATGGTGACGGTGCGCAAGCCGATCTGCTGCACTTTGCCCTCCGCCCCGGAAATCTCGATCCGTTCGCCGATCTTGAAGGGACGTTGCAAAAACAGAAACACCCCTGACAGCACGTTGGCAATCGTATCCTGCGCGGCAAAGGCCACTGCCATGCCTCCCAGACCAATCCCGGCGATGATGGTCCAGGGATCGTAACCCGCATTGCGGATCGCCAGAATGAAGCCCACGGCAAAACAGGTGATGTTGATCAGGACATTGAAGAACGACAGCAGCAGGCCGTCCAGTTTGGGATCCGGTCCCAGGGTCATGGGACGCAGCGTGAGCGCGTCAAAGATGTCGTACAGCTTGGCCAGCAGCCAGAAAGCCACCATGACAATCAGAAAGGCGTATCCCTTGGGCAGCCACAGGGCGAAGGAGACAGGCAGTCTGGCCATCAAATCCGGGTTGTCCAGCAGCAGGGATTGGCAGGTGACCAGAATGATGATGCCCAGAATCGGCAGGCGCAGGGGCTTGATCGAAGGGAGAATGAAGGCGTAACGCACCATGCGCAGCACCCGCAGAAAACGGGCGAACCGCAGCACCAGAATGCCTGACATCATGTGGGCGGGCAGATTCAGCAGAGGAGCCAGAAGGGCGGGCACACTGGCCAGCACAATGACAAAATCGAACTGATTCCATCGGCTGGAAAAATAGCCTCTGAATCCCAGCGCCCACAGTTTGACCACGGCTTCAAAAACAAAATAGATGATGCATCCCGTATCGACAAAGGTGATCCAGTGTCCCACTCTGTCGATCACGGTTGGATCCACGGCCAGCAGAACAAAAACTGCCGTATTTACAAGCAGAACCGTGATTACTACCGACTCCCGGATCATCGAGCGCAACAGGCTGGATTTGAGGCGATGCAGGGGATCTTCGTTGTGATTGAGTGTTTTCATGGTCATGGTTGTCAGATCGGAAATGTTGATAAGAAGGGGCGCGGTTGCCGACATTCCGGCAGGTTCAGAAGATATATAGGTATTTGTCAGAGCGTTGGCGTGAATAGACGCAGTTTATGCGATTGCGTGCGGCTTGTAAACCTTTTGGTTGACGGATTGGGACGCATTCCATGCGGTCAACGTCGCGACAATGCGGTCGCTGCTCTCTCCCTGTCCGAATATGGTGAGGGTCGTCGGGTCCACCCGGCGTCCCGCCATCGTCATGACCGCCTGGCGCAAGGCGTCCGGTGAAAAACCGGCCAGCAGATTGCAACCGGCGCTCACCAGTTCGGTCCATTCGGTCTCCTCCCGCAGGGTGACACACCCCTTGCCCATGAAAAAGGCCTCTTTCTGCAGGCCGCCGCTGTCGGTGAGCACCAGACCGGCGTGTTTCAGCAGATCCAGCATCTCCAGATAGCCCACGGGGGGCGTGATCCGGATCCCCGGGGAGTGGGGATCGATCCCCAGTCGTTCCATGGCCTGACGGGTGCGGGGATGGAGGGGGAGAATCAGGGGATGCTCCCTGGCCAGTTCCTGCAGGGTGGCGAACACCTGGCGCAGCCGGTTCGGGTCATCGGTCAGTTCCGCCCGGTGGAGGGTGCAGAGCCAATAACCCGCCGCCAGCCCCTGCCGATGGCGGATGGCGGCTCCTTCCGCCTTGGGGGCGAAGTGGCGGATGGTGTCGAACATCACATCCCCGCAGTGCTGGATGAATACCTCCGGGCGTTGGGGCACCCCTTCCCGGGTGAGGTTCTCCACCGCCGTGGGCGTGGGACAGAACAGCCAGGTGGCGCAGTGGTCGGTCAGGATGCGGTTGATCTCTTCCGGCATGGCCCGATTGAACGAGCGCAATCCCGCCTCCACGTGGGCCACCGGTATGTGCAGCTTGACCGCGGCCAGGGCTCCGGCCAGGGTGGTGTTGGTATCCCCGTACACCAGCACCGCATCCGGGCGTTCGTTTCGCAACAGGGTTTCGAGGGATTCGAGCATGCGACCGGTCATGGCGCCGTGTCCCAGCGTGTGGATGCCCAAGGTGTGATCCGGCCTGGGGATCTCCATCTCCTGGAAGAAGACCTCCGACATGTTGGCGTCGTGGTGCTGGCCGGAGTGGACGATGATCTCCCGAAGCGGTCTCTCCGGATGGCGATGATTGTGCCGGGCAATGGCGCGGGAGACCGCCGCCGCCTTGATGAACTGGGGTCGGGCGCCGACGATGGTGATCAGTTTCATGGCGCGGATCCCAAAGCGCGCACAATGGCCTCGGCGATGCGGTCGATCTCGGAGGAGGTCAGATCCGGGTGCATGGGCAGATGGAGAATCCGCCGACTCACCGCCTCGGAGACCGGAAAGCGCCCCGGTGAATGTCCCAGACCGGCATAGGCGGTCTGGAAGGGCAGGGGCTTGGGATAATAGATGGCGGTGGGTATCCCTGTCTGCCGCAACGCCTGTTCCAGGCCATCCCGATGGTCTGACAGAATGCCGTACTGGGCCCAGGCGCTTTCCGCTCCGGCGGGAATGTGGGGGGTGGTGACGTGGCCGGCCAGACGGAGATCGTACGCTTTGGCCATCTGGCGCCGTTTGAGCAACTCCTGGGGGAATTGGGTCAGTTTGGCCAGAAGAATCGCGGCCTGGAGGGTATCCAGACGGGAGTTGATGCCGATGCGGATATTGTCATACTTGTCTTCGCCCTTGCCGTGAACCCGCAACGAGGCGATCCGGTCGGCCAGGGCGCGGTCGGCGGTGAATACCGCGCCGCCATCCCCGTAGCACCCCAGCGGTTTGGCCGGAAAGAAGCTGGTGGCGGTGATGTCCGCCATGCTGGCGGCCATCACCCCCTGCAGGGTGCCGCCGAGTCCCTGGGCCGAATCCGCCAGCAGGGTCAGACCGTAACGGTCGGTGATGCGACGGATGGCCGGATAGTCCGCCGGCAGGCCGAACAGGTCCACAGGCATGACGCAGCGGGGTTTGAGGCGTCCCTCCTGCAGGCAGAGATTGATTTCCGCCTCCAGACTCTCCGGAGCCATGTTGAAGGTGGCCTGGTCGATGTCCACGAAGCGGGGTTCGGCTCCCAGCAGGGAGACGGTCTCGGCGCTGGCCATGAAGGTGAAAGCCGGCACGAACACCGCGTCTCCCGGTCCGATCTCCAGAGCCATCATGGCAAGTTGCAGGGCGTCGGTGCCGCTGGCGCAGCTGAGGCAATGTTCCACCTGGGCGAATTCCGCCAGGCTTTGTTCCAGTTTTTTGACCTCGGGTCCGAGGATGTAGCCGCCGTGATGCAGCACCGTGTGGATGCCCTGCTCCAGATCGGCGCGCATCCGGTCCTGTTGGGCGGCCAGATCGACGAAGGCCAGAGGCGCCTGGGAGATGGGGCGTTCCAGAAAAGCCTTCGGGGTGACGGCCTGGGGCAGTTCTTGTACATATCCGGGATGGTCCGTGAGCAGCAGTGCCCCCTTGGGAAGACGTTGCAGAGTCCGGCGCAGCCGTTCCAGATCCGGATCCGGTGTGTCGAAGAGGGGGCCGTCTCCGGCCAGGGCCGCCAGCCACTGCAGCCCCCGGGTGTGCTGCGCCAGCAGGGCGGCGGCCCGGCTGCGACGGGTTGCGACGGGACTCTCCTCCAGCAGTCCGGTCAGGGTGTCGTGCAGCCAGCGGCCATCTCCGGCGCAGGCCCACAGGCGCGCCTGCTGGTCGCCGGCCCGGGACAAGGCGGCGTGCGCCCGGTCATGGCCGGGGCGGTTTGCCAGACACAGATCCAGAATGATGGTTCCGTCGAGTACGATCTCCATGGGTGAACAGGCTCCCTGGCTGGAATGATGGCATCGGTTCCAAAGCGCTCCCACTTCGGGATGCGTGATTTTACTTATAGGGGTCCAGGGGGATTATCCCCCTGGTGGGGTCCA
>JADGAB010000175.1 GCA_015232245.1 Magnetococcales bacterium
GTGGTCGCCTCCCCGCCCCCCGCGCCCAGGCCCAATCCGGTGGATGAACTGCCGGAGAACGAGAAACCGATCCAGGTGCCCGACGAGTTGCTGTTTCTGGCGGACGCGATGCAGAAAAACCAGGCCGCTCCCGCCACCCGCAACCGGGCCGCTCCCTCGGGAGCCCCGTACATCAAACCGGACGATCCCCTGCGGGAGGCGATTCTCGCCTCCCACCGCTGGCTGGAAAACGGCAACGAAGACCATTACACCATTCAGTTGATGCTGCTCAAGGATCCAAAAGGGCTGGAAAAACTGGTGGACCAGTTGACCGCCATCCAGCCTTCACCAGGAGAGATGGATCTGAAGGTATTCCGGCTCAAGGATGGAAAAATTCTGGTCTATCTGAACGAGTGTCCCTCGTCGACCGCCTGCGAGGCCCTGTTGAGGCGTCTGCCGGTTGAGTTGCGCGCCAACCATCCCACCATACGCACCCTGGCCCGCCTGAAAAGCACAGTCCGCAAACTGGCCATGGCCGCCTCCGGCCACACCGGATGACCATGACCAGCCACATTCCTTATGTACTGCAAAAGCCCCTGCAATTGGGGGATCTGCTGATCGATGCCGGGGTCATCACCCGGGACAAACTGACCATCGCCCTCACCGAACAGAAAAAAACCGGTGAACCGTTGGGGCATGCGCTGGTCAGGCTCGGCTTCGTGGCCGAGGAGGAGATGCGGGATCTGTTGAGCAACGCGCTCGGTCAACCCAGCATCGAACTGGACGGCACACGCCTGGATCCAAAGATTCTGGCCATGGTTCCCCGCCGGTTGATCGAACGCCATCAGGTGATTCCGGTGCATTGGGATGGCCGCACCTCCTCCCTCACCCTGGCCATGAGCGACACCTTCGACGAGGCGGTGATCGACAAGATTCAGGCCAACATCCAGCCTGACATCACCTTGAAGACCATTCTGGCGGGTCAGTCGGAGATTGCCCGGGCCATCCAGCGGGCTTTTGGCGTGGAACTCTCCCTGGAGGAGAACCTGCGGGAGATCGAAACCGGTCGGATGCAAGGAAACCGGTACCCGACCGATTCCACCGGTCGGACGGATTCCCCGCTGGTACGACTGGTGGATGGGCTGATCGGAGATGCGCTGCTGCGTTCCGCCTCCGAGGTGCATATCGACCCCGAACTGGGTCTGGTCCGCATCCGCTACCGGATCGACGGGGTTATGACGGAGATCCGCTGTCTCCACAAGGACCATTTTGCCGGACTGGCGGGCTGCATCAAGGAGTTGGCGGGCTTGAACCCATCCGCCACCGACACCCCTCTGGAGGGAGGTTTCTCCCGGACCCTGGCCGCACGAAGCATCGATCTGCAGATTTGTTCCCATCCGACCCTGCACGGGGAGAGTCTGCTGCTGCGCATTCTGGATCGGGGGAGGGGGATCCCGACTCTGGAGGAGCTTGGCCTGAGCCAACCGGTTCTGGGGGTTGTGCGGGGTCTGCTGGCCCGACCGACCGGGATTCTGCTGATCGCGGGCTCCCGGGGCAGCGGCAGAACCACCACTCTTTTGTCTCTGCTCCAGGCCCTCAACACCCCCCAGGTCAAGATCATGACTCTGGAGGATCCACCCCATCACCCCCTGGAAATGGTCGGACAGGCCATCCGAAGCCCCTCCGCCACCCTGGAGCCGACCAGTCAGCTTGCCGCCCTGCTGCGTCAGGAACCGGACATTCTGGCGCTGGATACAAAAACGAACCCAACATTTCTGCCGATGCTGTTTCAGGCCGCCCTGCAGGGAACGAAAATTCTGACCACCCTGTCCGGCAACTCGGCCATCGGAGTGTTGTCGCACCTGCGGGAACTGGGCATCCCTGCCAGCCTGCTGGCGGAGTCTCTTCAGGGGATCCTCCGGCAACACCTGGTGCGGCTGCTCTGTCCCCACTGCAAGCGCCCCCGGGATCCCACCCCCCGGGAACGTCAACAATTGGGCAATCCCTCCACCCTCACCGGTCCGGTTTTCTCGGCCTTCGGGTGCGGCAGATGTCACGGCAGCGGCTATCATGGCCGGGCACCCGTGCTGGAGACGCTCCCCATGGATCGGGAACTGGCCTGTCTGATTGAACAGAACGCCCCCCGAAACGCCATTGAACAGTGGGCGCAACAACGCTCCCTGCCCACGCCGGCCCAGGATGCCCTCCGACTGATCACCCAGGGATTGAGCTCCCTGGAGGAGCTTGGCCGTGTGCTCGATCTTCCCCAGAATCCGGAGGGTTGAGACGAGGGCAACCATATCAGTGGCCTGTTTTTTGCTATAATCCATACAATCCATCAACCACGCCAATGCGTGGCCGGATTCAAGGACCGTCATCCACTGATTGGGAAGCCTGTCATGTATTTGGATCACTTTGGATTCCATGCGCCACCGTTTGCCATCACCCCGGATACCGAACTCTTTTTCGACGGCGGGGAGCGGGGCCATATCCTGGAACAGCTTCTGGCCGCCATTCAGGGGGGGGAAGGGATCATCAAGGTGGTGGGGGAAGTGGGCAGCGGCAAGACCTTGTTGTGCCGACTCTTGTGCCGTCGTCTGCCCCAGACCACCCGGGTGGCCCTGCTGCTCAATCCCGGCATTCCTCCCGAGGAGTTGATCCCCGCGCTGTTGCGGGAGTTCCGGGTTGCCGGGTCCGCCGAACCGGGACAGAGCGGCCAGCATCACGCGTTTCTGGAATTTCTGGTCTCCCTCAAACGCCAGGGGGAACAGGCGGTGATTCTGGTGGAGGAGGCCCAATCCCTGCCTGCCCCCACCCTGGAGGCGTTGCGACTGATCAGCAATCTGGAAACCGAACAGGCCAAACTGGTCTCCATCGTGCTGTTTGGCCAACCCGAACTGGATCGAAATCTGCGCTCCGGCGGAACCCGTCAAATTCTTGAACGGATCACCACCCATCTGACACTGCCGGCCCTCTCCCTGGAGGATACCATCCTCTATCTACACAACCGGGTGCACGCCTCGGGCTACCGGGGACCGCAGTTGTTCTCGTCCGGCGCGGCGCGGTGCATTCATCGGGCCTCCCGGGGGGCCATCCGCCAGATCAACCTGCTGGCGGAAAAATCCCTGATCCACGCCTCCCGCACAGGCGCCCATGTCATCGCCAGTCAGCACGTGCTGCAGGGGATCTCCACCTGCGAGTTCGCACCCGGCATCCTGACCTGGCATCGTCCGGCCCTGGCCGCCTGTTGCCTGCTCTCCCTGCTGGGCGGCAGCATGGCCCTGCACACCTCCTGGGCCCGCGTGGACATGCCCGCCGTGGTCCAACCGGTCGCGCCGATCACGCCACCCGCACTCACCACCCCCCCGGCCCCGGAAGTGCCGCTCGCAACGGTGACGCCCGATCCGCCCCGGGATCCGGTCGCCATGGCCCTGGAGCCTCTGCCCCGAACCATGCTCACCCTGGCCCGGACCCTCGCCATCGTGCCGGAACCGCGCATGCTGGCCCGGGTTCTCCCGAACGTGCCGGAACATCGGAAGCATCTCAAACAACTCGAGCCAACCGGTCCGACCATTCCGGTCACCATGGCCTCCCTGTTCAGCCAACCGATGACCTATACCGGAACGGAACGGATCAAACCGTTCCCTCCCCCCAGACCGGTCATGCGGGAGGAACTGCTCTCTCCGGCTCCGGTGCTGCAACCCAACGATCCCATGCGGGACCGGGTGCGCGCCGCCCATCGCTGGCTGGAGTCCAGCAACGGCATCCGCTATACCATTCAGCTCATCCATCTGCGCAACGACAAAGGGATCCAGAACATCGAAAAACTTCTGGTCACCGAAGAATCGGAGCTGACCCCCCGGCAATTGAAGATCTTCCGGCTGCGCAATCAGAATCTGATGGTCTATCTGGGGGATTTCAACAGCGAGACGGAAGCCCAGGAGGCCATCGAACGTCTGCCCCAGTCGCTGCGCTCCGGCAATCCTTTGGTGCAGCCCATGGAACGGGTGAGAACCTATGTCCGGGATCGCACCCGTCCGGAAGGGTGTCTGCCGGGTCAGGAGAACGCCGCGTGCCCTCCCGCCGCCTGACACGCATCCGGGATGGGCGCGCCGGTCTGGCGCTGCTGACCGCCCTGATCCTCACATCGTTCCAACCGGCGCAGGCCGGGGAGATCGGCGAGGCTCCCATTCCGGAACTGGTCACGCTTCTGCCTTTTGTGCCGGACGCCTCCCCGGCGGACGCTCTGGCCCAGGGAACCTTCACCCTGGTGGCCACCCGCGTTCCCGTGGATGAACTGCTCCCCGCACTGGCCAGAAAGGCGGGCCTGAACATCGATCTGCCCCACGGCATTCAGGGAGAAGTGACCCTCAACCTCACCCATCGCCCTCTGCCGGAAATCCTGGACCAGATCGGTCGGCAGACCGGACTCCGCTATACCCTCCGCGCCGACAACACCCTCTCCATCGCGCCGGCCAACACGCTGTCCGCCCGTGAAAAGTTCGGGCCACAACCATGAGTCTGCTGCTCGACACCCTGCAGAAGGCGGAAAGCCAACCCCCGCCCCCCCCAGCCATCCCGGTCGCCCCGGAGTCGGTCACGCCGGAAAATATCATGCTGCGGGTGGACAACTGCGTGGATCTGTTCCGCCTGCCCCAGAAAGCGCCGGCGAGCGCGCGTCCCCCGGCCCCCGCGGCCAGTCTGCGCGCCATCCCCCCCAGGGTTCCACAACCGACGCTCCCGGGGACATGGCGACCGGTCAGCCGGTCGGCCTTTGTGCACGGGGTGTTTCTGACCGCTTTTCTGCTGGCCGCCAACCCGGTGGAGGAGCCCTCCGGCGAGCGGGCCGGAATCCCGGGAAAAATGCTCCCGGATCCCCCGTCAGCCACCCTGGCCTGCCTCTCCCAGCCCAAAGTGGTGCTGGAGGATCCCTCTTCATTCCATTTTGTCACCCCTGCCGAGACAGTGGCCTCGGCCACTCCTCCAGCGACGGTTTCCAGAAACCGGGAGATGCCGCCCCTGCCGCCTCAGCCCCCGGCCCGCTTCCTGGAACCCAACGCCCACTCCGCGACCCTGGCCACGCTGCACTCCCTGCCCCGGATCGCCGAGAGCGCCCCGACACCCGCGCTGTTGCGCCCGGCGGCCCAGGCGGCCCGCTATCTGTTTCTCTCCAACCAGGCCCCGGCACTCTCCCAGGCCCGCAAGGCCCTGCTCTCCGGAGACGCCGCCAACGCCCGACAGCATTACGAAACGGCTCTGCAGCTCGATCCCCGCAATCCCGCCGCCCTGGCGGGAGCCGCCGCCTTGGCCATCCGCGACCGCAAACCCGACAAGGCCCGCTCCCTCTATCAGGAACTGCTCCGCTCCGAGCCCCAATCCTCCCTGGCCCTGGCGGGCATCAACTCCCTGGACCCCTCCACGGAGACCGGCGCCCTGGAACAGCATCTGGGGCAGCTCTCCGCCAACTCCCGGGACGCCCTGCCGTTGCGCTTTGTCCTGGGGACCAAAACAGCCGCGCGACACGACTGGTCCGCAGCCCGCAACCACTTCCGGGAGGCGCTGAAAATCGCTGCCAACCAGCCGGAACTGCATGTCAATCTGGCCATCGCCCTGGATCATCTCGGCGAGAGCCGCGCCGCCCTGGAACACTATCGGGAGGCGTTGCGTCTCCTGACCCCCCGAGGCTGGCACGGGTTTGACCCCGAACCGGTACGCCGTCGGGTCTCTCTGCTGGAATCCGCCCCCGCCGGAAGCTGAACCACCCCTTTTTCTCCCTGGCCAGTGGGCCGGAATCTTTTTTATACTGTCCGGATCGTTATTCATCACCGATCGACAAGGAGCGCGCCCCATGCACCCGGAGCTCTTTCTGCAGGATTTCTGCCCCTATTGCCAACGGGTCAGGATCGTCCTTCTCCACAAGAACATTCCCCATCAGGCCATTCAGATCGGCCCGAGCAACCGTCCCCCCTGGTTTGCGGAGGTCTCCCCCTCGGGCACCGTGCCGGCCTTGCGGGATGGGGCGCTGCGGATTTTCGACTCCTCGGTGATCACCGAATACTTGAACGACATCTCTGGCGGCGACATGCTCCCCGCCGACCCCGGCCAACGGGCCATGTGCCGATCCTGGATCAATCACTCCGGGAATTGTCAGGGGCTGTTTTCCAGGCTGGTACTGGCCGCGGACGAGACGGAATTCAGCGCCGTCCGGGTACAACTGATCGACTCGCTGGAAAAAATGGAACAGGGCCCCCTGTCCCGGGAGATCCCGGGCCTGGCCGGGGAGAGGTTGTCCCTGGTGGATGTGGCCATGGCACCGCTTTTCACCCGCCTGGCCCATCTGGAAACCCTGCAGGCCGTGCTGCCCAATATGGGACTGGAACGGGTCAAGGGGTGGTCGACCCGCCTGTTGAACGATCCGGCGGTGCTGGCCTCCATTCCAGAGAACTTCCCGGAACTCTTTCAACGGTTTCTCACCGCCAAGGCGCCCCGGGGATTTCTGCTGAACCGTGGCGGGCCGGACTGACAACCACATCAAATGGCAAACAGGTTGCCCCCGCACCGCCCCGGTCGGTCCGGCATGGCATGCAGCCGTTCCCGATCCCCCATATGCACAGGCGAACCCTCCACCCCCTCTCCCAGGGCGCGGATCACCGCCAGGGCCCAGGGAGGCAGCTCCGGGTGGAGACGGTAATAGACCCACTGCCCGGCCCGACGATCCAGCACCACATGAGACTCCCGCAACGTGGCCAGATGCCGGGAGATCTTGGGTTGCACCTCCCCCAGGGCGTACCCGAACTCGCAGACACACAGCTCGTTTTCCGCCAGCAGCAGCGACACGCAGCGCAACCGGGTCTCGTCCACCAGGGATTTCAATAGTATTTCCGGGGTCATTATGGCGCACCTCATATATCTGAAATCGCGAATATATCCGCAATTCCTCATCCCGTCAATCGCTCACCCGCCAGGAGTGCTTTTCCAACCGGAAAAACCCTCTGCGGGCGACTTTGTTGGGCGCGGGCGAGCATTGCCAAACAGTCTCCATTTCGGAATACTGACTTTCAGATCCGACGGCAATGACGCCGCCTTGCGGCCTGTTGGGCGCGCAAGGGAATCGCTTTGGCAATGCCCTTTTGCAAAGCGCGCCAAAGGCTTAAAGTCCCAAGGGCTTCGCCCCTGGATCCCACCAGGGGGATAATCCCCTGGACCCCTATCAATAAAACAACGCATTCCCAAAT
>JADGAB010000176.1 GCA_015232245.1 Magnetococcales bacterium
GCTTCGCCCCTGGACCCCACCAAGGGCTTCGCCCCTGGACCCCACCAAGGGCTTCGCCCCTGGACCCCACCAGGGAGATAATCCCCCTGGACCCCTATAAGTAATCCCGAAACAGGCTCGACTCGATAAACCCGTTTCAGTACAAAAAAAATCCAGGGGGATTGCCCCTGGATTCATGTCACCATCTCTTTCCCCATTCGGGAGACGACTGACCGTCCGGAGAACGGGCAGATCGTACCCTCCCGATGGGAAAAGCCTTTAGTGCAACCTGACCTGCTGATTTTCGCCAAGCTGCGCAACTGCTTCCTGCACCATGCGACTGGCATCCTCGGCGCTCATGGATTTGACGATGAGCTTTTCGGCAACCAACATGGACAACTCCACCGCAGCACTGCGGACATCTTCCATGGCCTTGTGCTTGGCCTGTTCGATCTCCACCAGAGCGGCATTTTTCTTCTTGGCCAACTCCTTGTTAAGTTCATCAACAGCCTGCTCCCGATGACGCAGCGCCTCCTGACGAGCCTCTTCCAAGGTTTGCGCCGCCATCTGCCGGGCCGCGACCATCTGGCCCTGATAGTTGGTCAGCAGACGTTCACCTTCTTTTCTGGCCTGTTCGGCCTTTTGCAGATCATCCGCGATGCGGCTGGAACGGCTGTCCAGGATGTTGATGATGGGCGGCAGAACATATTTTTTGATCAGCACCATCAACAGAAAGAAGGACACCACGGTCCAGAAGATCTGGGATCCGAACACGCTGGGCTCGAATTGGGGCAGACCCGAGGAGCCGGCGGCAGCCCCCGCCGAGGCATGCGCGGAGGCAATCATCAGCCTTTACCCATGATGATGAACGCCAACACCAGACCGTAGAGAGCGATGGCTTCCACGAAGGCGGCGCCGATCCAGACATACTTGGCCAACTGCCCCTCGGCACTCGGCTGCCGGGCAAAGGCTTCGATGGCCTTGCCGAACATGTACCCCAGTCCAATGCCCGCGCCACCCAACCCCGTGGCGGCCAAACCCATTCCGATGAAAGAGGCGGGAAGGCTTTCCATAATTTTATCTCTCCTCGACGCAAACGAAAAAATACCCAGTCCCCAAGGACAAAAAAGACATCACATTCGCGATTTAGTGCATGTGCAGCGAATCGTTGATGTATACACACGTCAGGATGGTGAAAATATAGGCCTGGATGAAGCCGATGAAGATTTCCATGCCTGTGAACACCACGGTAAAGCCGAACGGCAGCCACGCGCCAAACCAGGCCATGGTGGCGGTGAAGAAGAAAAGCACACCCAGCACGGTATGTCCAGCGGTCATGTTGGCGAAAAGACGGACGGACAAGGAGATCGGACGGGCCAGAAACGAAATGATCTCAATGGGCACCATCAGAGGAAGCAGGGCCGGAGGCAATCCGTGGGGGACGAAGAAGCCCAGAAATTTCCAGCCGTGGTGATAGGCGCCAAGGAAAATGCTGAAACCGAAGATGCCCAGCGCCAGAGTGCCGGTGACGATCAGTTGCGAGGTAACGGTGAAGGAGCCAGGAATCAGACCGGTCCAGTTGCAAAACAGGACAAAGAAAAAGAGGGTGAAAATGATGGGGAAGAATTTCTTGCCTTCGTGTCCGATGATCTCGTTGATCATGGTTTCCACGAACAGATAACCGGCTTCGGCCACGCTTTGCAGGCGACCGGGGATGATGGTGGGATTGCGCAACGCCAGACGGAAGAGTCCATAGACCACGCCCACCACGATCCACATCCAGAGCACGGAGTTGGAAATGGAGATGTCGAAGCCCAAAGGAGCGATCTTGATGTAATTGACCACTTGGAAGTGATGCAGGGGGTCCATTTTCGGGGCTGCATGGGCCACATTCTGAGCGGTTTCGGCATGCGCCGCAGCGATGAAGGCAAAATCCATATAACGACTCCGATCCTTGAAGGCCCTTTGGGTCAGCTGGACAATTTCCTGCAACGCGACGTTTCAAGGTGCGTCGTCACCATTTTTTTCCTTGCGGGCAGGCCGTGGCGGCGTCTCACCCGAGGCGCAGCGGTACATGTCGCGAAAACCGGCGGCCATGCCGAGAAAAAGAAAAACCAGGGTCAACCATGGTTTGGTATTCAACCAGTAATCCAGCAGGTACCCGAGGCCGCCCCCCACGAAGACCGCAGAGACCAGATCCGTACTCATGCGCATGGCCAATCCCATGCCGCCGGGGCGTCTGGGTTCCTGTGCGGGAGGCTCGGTACCGTGCTCCGTGGCAGGATCTTTCATGCGTTTTTCGTACCTGTGGGGTGCATCCTAAGAAGCCTCTCGATCCGTGTCAAGGTTTCGGTCGCTTTTGTCATGACCATCAGGGCGGGTTTCCAGAATTTTTTTCCGCAAGGTGTTGCGATTGATCCCCAGCATGCGGGCGGCCTTGACCTGATTGCCCCGGGTCTCCTTGAGCACCCGTCCCAGAATGACCCCTTCCACCCGTTGCATGATGGCGTCGTACAGATCATCCGGCTCCCGGTCTCCCAGGGAGACCAGATGCCGGGTGATGGCCCGGTCCACCGCCTCTTCCAGGGAGCCCCCCTCCGGCTGGCCGGATTGCCGTTCCGGGGTGGCCGCGCCGCTCCCGGCATGGCCGGAACTGCGAAGCTGCGGCAACTGCAGATATTCCGGATGGATCAGCACGCCCGGGGTCAGGGCCATCAGCCGGTAGATGAGGTTTTCCAGCTCCCGCACGTTGCCGGGCCAGTCATGGGTCATCAGCCGTTCCAGGCTTTCCGGGGTGAACCGTTTGGGCGGCAGATTCATCTGACGGGCGGCCCGGGCCAGAAAGAACTCCGCCAGCACCGGGATATCCTCCAGCCGGGAGCGCAGCGACGGCACATGCAACGGCGTGACGTTCAGGCGATGGAACAGATCTTCACGGAATCGTCCGGCGGCGATGGCGTCGGGGAGATTCTGATGGGTGGCGGCGATGATGCGCACATCGGCCAGCAGGGTTTCCGAGCCCCCCACCCGGGTGAAGGCGCCGTTCTGCAGCACCCGCAGCAACCGGGTCTGGGCCTCCAGGGGCATGTCGCCGATCTCGTCGAGGAGCAGGGCCCCTTCCCGGGCCCGTTCGAAATGACCCACATGTCGGGCGATGGCGCCGGTGAAGGCCCCTTTTTCGTGGCCGAACAGCTCGCTTTCGATCAGGTTGGCGGGAATGGCCGCCATGTTGACCGCGATGAACGGTCCATTGCGGCGCGGACTGTTGGCGTGGACCGCCCGGGCGATCAGCTCTTTGCCGGTGCCGGACTCCCCGTGGATCAGCACGGTCATTTCCGAGTTGGCCAGCCGACCGATGGTCCGGAACAGCTCCTGCATGGCCCGGGAGGCGCCGATCACCCCGCCGAAACGATCCATCTCCCGGGCCGGATCCCTAGGCACGGTGCGTTGGGTCTGTTCCAGGGCGCGGCGCACCAGCTCCACCACCTGATGGATGTCGAAAGGTTTGGCCAGATATTCGAACGCACCCCCCTCGAAGGCCTGCACCGCGTGCCGCAGGGTGCTTTGCGCCGTGATCACGATCACCGGCAGCCACGGACGGCTGGCCTTCAAGGTTTTCATCACATCCAGGCCCGAGCCGCCGGGCATCATGATGTCGGTGATCACCAGATCCCCGGCTCCGCCGGCGGCGAAATCCAGCAAGGCCCGACCCGAATCAAAGCTGCGCACCAGAAATCCGGCCCGCACCAGGGCCTGTTCCAGCACAAAACGGATGGCCCGGTCGTCGTCGGCCACCAGAATGGTGCGGGGGCTGCTCACGGCGTGCCACCCACGGGCAGCAGCACCCGGAAGATCGTGTTGCCGGGAACGCTCTCCATCTCCAGCAGCCCGGCGTGTGCCTGGACAATCTTTTGACAAATGGCCAATCCCAGCCCGGTGCCATTGGACTTGGTGGAGACAAAGGGTAAAAAGATTCTCTGACGCATCTCTTCCGGCACTCCGGGACCGTTGTCCCGCACCTCGATTTCGATATGACGCCGCCGTCTGCCCTGTTCCATGCGGCTGCGCTGGGAGAACCGGGTCAGAATGCGCACCCGGCCTTCGCTGCCGGCGGCCTGCATGCCGTTCTTGACCAGATTCAGAAACAGTTGGATCAATTGATCCCGATCCCCCCGCACCGGAGGCAGTGAAGGATCGAAATCCGCCTGCGGGGGACGCTCTCCGGCGCTCACGCAGAGCCGGGTGACGTGATCGAGAATTTCATGGATGTTCAGATCCCGTTCCCGGACCAGTTGTTTTTCCGCCAGTCCCAACAGATCGTCGAGCAGGCGGCTGACCCGATCCACTTCGGCGCGGATCAGCTCCACGCAGGCCGCATCCGCGCCGCTGGCCCGTCCTTCCAGCAGTTGGGCCGCGCCCCGGATCCCGGCCAGGGGATTTTTCACCTCGTGGGCCACGGTCATCGCCAGATCCCCCAGAGAGTCCAGGGCGTCATGGATCCGTTTCCCCTCCTCGATCCGTTCCGAGGCCCCCTGTTCCTCCATCTGGAGCATGGCCCCGATCCAGGCCCCGTCCGGGGTGAGCAGCGGCACGGCGGTCAGAGCAACGGCCACCATCCGATCCGGCGCGGGAGTCAGACGGGCATCCCGGGTGCGACAGGGCATGCCCAGGGTTCGGGCCCGGCTCATCAGCTCCATGGCTACCGGATGTCCTGGCAAAAGCAGTGCCAGATCCTGACCAATCAGCCGACCCCGTGGTTTGCCCAGCAATTTTTCCGCCGCGTCGTTGACCACCCGCACCACACCCCGGGCATCCACCCCCACCACTCCCATGGTGAGCTGATCCCACAGAGTGTTCGGAGAAAAATATCCGTCATGGGCATCCATCATCAGGCCGCCTGTGCTTGCAACAAGGAGTTGAGATACCGATCCAGCATTTCCAGGACCGCCTCCGGATGGGGCGCATGGTTCATCCGATCCCGGAACGCCGCCCCCCCCGGCATGCCCCGGGTGAACCATCCCAGATGTTTGCGTGCCAGCAGATGGCCGGTGCGCGGTCCATGATGGCGGATCATCGCATGAAAATGGCTCACGATCACGGTTCCGCGTGCCTCCAGCCCCAAAGGCGCCAGATGAGTGCCCGTGGTCAGAAAATGGGTCATCTCCCGGAAGATCCAGGGACGACCCAGGGCGGCCCGACCGATCATCAGGCCATCCACGCCGCTTTTCTTCCACAGGGTCAGGGCCTGTTCCGGGGTGGTCAGATCCCCGTTGCCGATGACCGGAATGGCAGCCCGGCTTTTGATCTCTCCGATGGCCTCCCAGTCCGCCATGCCCGAGTACATCTGGGCCCGGGTGCGACCATGCACCGCGATTGCCCGCATGCCGGCGTTCTCCGCGATGCGCAGCATGGTCAAACCGTTGCGTTGCGTGTCGTCCCATCCCAGACGGATTTTCACCGTCACCGGCACCTCCACCGCCCGGGCCACCGATTCCATGATCCGTCCCGCCAGGGATTCATCCTTCAACAGGGCCGCTCCGGCGCCGGTGCCGACGATCTTTTTCACCGGGCACCCCATGTTGATGTCGATCACCTCCGCTCCCAGTTCCACCTGCATCCGGGCCGCCTCCCCCATGGCGCCAGGATCGGCTCCGGCGATCTGCACCATCCGCACCGCATCCGGGTCCGCGCTGGCAGACTGTTTCAGACATCGGTCCACATGGCGAATCATCGCCTGGGAGGCGATCATCTCCGAAACCGTCAGGTCCGCCCCGAAGCGGTGCGCCAAGGCCCGGAACGGAACGTCCGTCACCCCGGCCATGGGGGCCAGGATCAATGGAGGCCGACCGTTTGATCCCAAGGCAAAAAGTCTCTCCAGTGGATCGGTACTTTGCATTCCCGGTGGTTCTCCGGCATAAAGGTGGCAAACGATTGCGGATCCATTGCGGGATGCGCTGTTTCATTTGCAGAAGTGGCCAGGGACAGAAGCCCATGGGACTTTAAGCCTTTGGCGCGCTTTTCGAAAGGGAATTGCGCAGCGATTCCCGCGCGCTCCCCACAGGCCGCGCAGCGGCGCCTTTCCAGTCGTGCGTCCTGTATTGCCGCCGGGTCTGAAAATCAACAGCCCGAAATGGTTGCGGTTTAAAGTCAAAACCCTGGGGGAAAAATCCCCCAGACCCCGCTTTTTTCAACAGGTTCGCTTTGCAAGGGGTCTTTATGACATCCACCACCACATCACCCGTTCACGCCGGCCTTCCTTCCCGCTTCCTCGTCGGCGCGGTGAGCCGTCAACAGTTTCCCCCGGACGAACTCCCCGAGGTGGCCTTCGCGGGTCGCTCCAACGTGGGCAAATCCTCTCTGCTCAACCGTCTGCTCAACCGCCGCAACCTGGCCCGGGTCAGCCGCACCCCGGGTCGCACCCGGGAGATCAACTTCTTTGCCGTGGGCGAAAAAGGGTGCTTTGTCGATCTGCCCGGTTACGGCTTCGCGGAAGTGGGTCGGGGTCAACGGGTGGTCTGGGACCGGGTGGCCGAATCCTATTTCACGGAACGTCGCAGCCTGCGAGGGGTGATCCTGCTGTTGGATCTGCGCCGGGGCCTGCTGGAGGCGGATCTGGATCTGATCCGCTACCTGGAAGAACGAGGTATCGGCTTTCTCCCCGTGGCCACCAAAATCGACAAACTCAACGCCAATCCCCGTCGTCAGGCGCTGCTTGCCCTGACCAAAACCCTCCAGCAATCCACCCGCCTCTCCATGGCCCCCCCGGTGCCGGTCTCGGCCCTCAACGGGGAAGGGATTCCGGAACTCTGGCAACAACTGGAAAGAATCCTCGGGGAGGGCTGAACCATGTGGCGCGTTACACCCGTCATGTCAGGAGTTTGACCAACGGGCAATTTTTTCCATAATGATTGCTGAACCGCAACCATTTCGGGATGCGTCGTTTTGCTCATAGAGGTCCAGGGGGATTATCCCCCTGGTGGGATCCAAGGGCAAAGCCCCATATGCGCTAACAGGGTTCCATTAATCGGCATAAGCGTGTATAATCCCGATCATGGACACTAATACGCGTAATGGATCAGGATTGGAACTTTGTTCTTTCGCTTCTACCTTCCGGGCAGGGACTCGTCAAAGTCGGTCGGTGCATGAGTCATAAGCCCAGGAAGCGCAAGGCATACCATGGTTTGGCGGCGAA
>JADGAB010000177.1 GCA_015232245.1 Magnetococcales bacterium
GGACGGGAACGGCCTGCAGGTGGGCATGGCGGATCCCACGGACATCTTTGTCTTCGACGAGCTGGCCCGGGTGCTGGGTCAACCGCTCCGTCTGGCTCTGGTGGGAGAGAGCCAACTGTTGCGGGCCATCGATCTGGCCTACCGGGGCGAGGGGAACATCCATGAACAGGTGGCCGCCCTGGAAGAGGAGGTGGGCAAGTCGGAGTTCGACCTGGAAGGGATCGTCCAGTCGGAAATGGCCGTCGATGCCCCGGTGGTCAAGATCCTCCAGTCTTTGTTCGAGGACGCCATGCGCATGAACGCCTCGGACATCCACATCGAGCCCGACGCGGAGGTGCTGCGCATCCGTCAGCGTATCGACGGGGTGCTCAACGAACAGATCGTCAACGAAAAAAAGATCGCGCCCGCTCTGGTCTCCAAGCTCAAGCTCATGGCGGGTCTGGAGATCGCGGAAAAACGTCTGCCCCAGGATGGACGCTTCAACATCACCGTCAAGGGTCGGAGCGTGGATGTGCGTCTCTCCACCCTGCCCATTCAGGATGGCGAGTCGGTGGTGATGCGTCTGCTGGATCAATCCGCGGACAATCTCAATCTGGAGATGGTGGGCATGGATCCGGTGTTGCTGGAGCGGTTTCGCTATCTGCTTCACCGTCCCCACGGACTGATCCTGGTCACCGGACCCACCGGAAGCGGCAAGACCACCACCCTCTATGGTTCCCTGAACGCCCTGAACTCTCCGGGCAAAAAGATCATCACCGTGGAAGATCCGGTGGAGTACCGCCTGCCGCGCATCAATCAGGTCCAGGTGCGCTCCCGCATCGGGCTCACCTTTGCCCGGGTGCTGCGCACCGTGCTGCGTCAGGATCCGGATATCGTCCTGGTGGGTGAAATGCGGGATCAGGAGACCGCCGAAATCGCCATCCGCGCCGCCCTGACCGGCCATCTGGTGCTCTCCACCCTGCACACCAACAGCGCTGTGGCCACGGCCATCCGTCTGGTGGAGATGGGGGTCGAAGGGTACGCGGTGGCCTCGGCCCTGAAATGCATCCTCGCCCAGCGGCTGGTGCGCCGGATCTGTCCGGACTGCACCGAAACCGTGACCCCGGAACTCAACGAGTCGATTCTGTTGCAAGGCATGCTCGGCCCCCGGGCCAAAGGGGTCAAATTGAGCCGGGGCAGGGGGTGTCCCCAGTGCAACCGGACCGGTTATCGGGGACGGATCGCGGTGGTGGAACTTCTGGAGATGCGCGCCGCCCTGGCCGAGGCTCTCCGCAACAACGACGCCACCACGTTCATGCGGGTGGCCGAGGTCCAGCCCGGTTTCATGCCGCTTCACAAGGCCGCCCTGGAGTACGCCCTGCGGGGTGTCACCACCCTGGAGGAGGCGATGCGCCTGGTCAGCGACGTGGAAGATGAAGAGAGCCCCGTTCCCACGGAAACCCCGGAAGAGCCCCCGCCACTCCCCGACAGCCCCGCCGACCGGGAGCCCTGATCCATGCCCGCGTTCCGTTTCACCGGTCGTGGCGATGGCAAGCTCATCGAGGGGGTGATCAACGCCCCGAACGCGGATGCGGTGGTGGAACAACTGTTCAATCGCCGCATCGAGCCTCTGGAAATCCACGAGATCAAGTCCAGCAGCGGCGATATCGATCTGGAATTTCTCGTCGAATGGCCCACGGACGACGACCGGATCCTCTTTGCCCGGCAGATGTACACCCTCACCAAGTCCGGGGTCTCTCTGATCCGGTCGTTCCAGGGGCTGGTGGAAAGTACCCACAACAAACGGCTCCGCCAGTCCATGGTGCGGATCATCGAGGATCTGCAGGCCGGCAAGGAGCTCTCCGCCGCCCTGGCGGATCATCCGAGGATCTTCGACCGGCTGTTCGTGCGGATCG
Source organism: Magnetococcales bacterium (assembly GCA_015232245.1). GTDB lineage: Bacteria > Pseudomonadota > Magnetococcia > Magnetococcales > Magnetaquicoccaceae > Magnetaquiglobus. Next base: position 1,896 of record JADGAB010000177.1, read on the forward strand.
TCCGCATGGGGGAGGAGACCGGACGCATGGATGAATCCTTCAAACAGTTGTATCAATACATGGAGGTGGACAAGAATACCCGTCGCCAGATCAAAAGCGCCCTGCGCTATCCCACCTTCGTGATCATCGCCATTGTCGTGGCCATGTTCATCGTCAATTATTTCGTGATTCCCTCGTTCACGGGCATGTTCAGCAAAATGGGGGCGGATCTCCCGGCAGCCACCCGGATGCTGTTGGCGACTTCCGCGTTTGTGAAACAGTATGCCACCTACATCGTGGTCAGTCTGTTTGTCGGGGTGTACAGTTTTCTTTCCTACATCCGCACCACCGATGGCCGGTTGTGGTGGGACCGGATGCGTCTGAAACTGCCCATCGTCGGTTCGATCATCAACCGGGCCACCCTGGCCAGATACTCCCGCGCCTTCGCCATGGGCGCCAAGGCCGGACTGCCGGTGCTCCAGACCCTCGCCGCCGTGGAAGAGGCGGTGGACAACGCCTTCATGGCATCCAGAATCGCCGGCATGCGGGAGGGGATCGAACGGGGCGAAAGCCTCACCCAGGCCGCCTACAACAGCGGACTGTTCACCCCTCTGGTGCTCCAGATGATGAGCGTGGGGGAGGAGACTGGCGGCATGGACGAAATGATGGCCGAAGTGGCCGAGTTCTATGAACGGGAGGTGGAGTACGAGGTCAAGGGATTGAGTTCGGCCATCGAACCGATTCTTCTGACCGTCATCGGCGCCATGGTGCTGGTGCTGGCCCTGGGAATCTTCATGCCCATGTGGGATATGAGTTCCGCGGCCATGGGCAAGGCGAAACATTAATCCCATGAGCTTCGCGGCGCTTCTTTTGTCGGTTTTGTTGGTTCTGGCCGTGGTCGGGGCCATGGCCGGACTGGTGCTGGGGGCCTGGCTTTTCCTGAATCCCGATGCCAACGAAATCCTGGAATGGCCCGCAGCGGAGGCCCTGCGGCATCTGTCCCGTCCGGTAAGGATCGAACGGTTTGTCTATCGTCATCATCGCTGGTTCGGTGGCGGCATTGTCTTGGGATCATTTTGCACCCTGGTGGCCCTCGGGGCCTATGCCCGCCGGATCTACACCCTTTCCGCCATGGGAGGGTCGTTCTTTGGTGTGGAGGCGTGGTTGTGGGAGAGCCTGTTGGTGTTTGTGGGGTTGGGAAATTTCTTTACCCTGGTGGCCGGAATCCTGATCCTGATCCGCCCCAGTGGCCTGAAGGGTTTCGAATCCTGGGCCAATCGACCGGTGGCGCTCCAGCAGTGGCGTTCGGCGTTTCTCAATGCCATCCGGGCGCGTCCCCGGTTGTTTGCCCTGCTGCTGATCATCGGAGGGGCCTGTTCGTTTGTTCTGCTGGTGCGCCTGTTTGCCAGGCTCAAGGGGTGGAACGGATGATGGCGGGATTTGCAAAATCTGCCTGCAAGGGCAAGAATCTGGATGTGTTGATCCGCACGGTCTGGTAGAATGAAACTGGGCTTTGACCATTCTTCTTTATTGTTAGCGAAAGTTGACATAGCTTGCCTATGAGATTTTATTCATAACAGCTCAATCTGTAGATGTTTATAAACATCTATATAAATTGTGAAAGCGGTGATGTGTTCGAATTATTGTCCGCGAGCATCTATTGTCTTGCGCTCAAGAATGGTCGCTATCCAGTGCCGGCAGAAGCCCAAGAACACAGGAAAGCGCACCATGCTGCACGGAGACCTGCGGGGTAAAACAACCCTGTAACTGCGGAATCTATTGACATTCCTGCTGCATATGGAGAAACTGCTCCTGCCAGGTGAGACGGAGACGGGCTTTGCTGGCGAGCAACGGCTCACCGAGCCGATTATCAAGATGAGGGGTGCATGTCCCTCGTGTTTTACTCCAACATCGGACGGTAGACCCATCATGCATCAAAGAATGTGTCCGGTATCTCGTGAGGCGTCGGGAATGCCCCAAAAAGTGCTTGCCACGAGGGCCATTTGTGACATTCACGCTGAACCGGCACACCGACCGATCAGGTTAACGTAAGTCGCTACCGAAAACCCCATGTCCTGCCAACCAACACACTTCCGGGTGTGTTGTGTACGTTAAGTGGTAGATGAAGTGAAACTGCAACATTATCTTTTATCGATGTCGTTTCCGTTCCTTGGCTTGTATTCCTGGGTCACGGACCGTCTGTTCCCTGGCAAGAGGGGATGTTTACGCGTCGTGCTTTTTCATGATGTGGCATTGGAGCATGAGCAGAAATTTGTCTGTCTTCTGGACTGGCTGGGTCAATCCTGGCGTTTTGTTTCGCCGAGGCAATTCGAGTTGATGATCTCCGGACAGGAGCCTGTGGAAGAAGACAGCCTGTTGGTGACCTTTGATGACGGATTTGCTTCGAATCGGTTGCTTGCCGAGCGGGTTTTAAATCCACGGGGTATCAAGGCGCTGTTTTTTATCGTGTCCGAATTTGCCGATCTGGCGGAAGGGGCGGACTGGCGTGGTTTTGTGGCCAAGAATATTTATCCTGACCTGAAGCCGCATGAAGTACCGTCTCATGGGCGCAACATGAGCTGGTCAGATCTGGAATTTCTCCTGGAAACCGGCCACGTCATCGGAGGACATACGGCGCATCATGCCCGGTTGTCCGGGGGGACGCTGGAAGAGCTCCAGGCCGAAATCATCGGTGGCGCGATCAGTCTGGAGCAAAGACTGGGCATTCAGATCCAACATTTTGCTTTCACTTTTGGTGACCTCGCCAGTGCCAGTCCAGAAGCCCTGGCAGTGGCACGCACCCGTTTTCCATTCATCTATACCGGCTTGCGGGGCAACAATGGGGTCGGTGTGCCCCCGTGGGCAATCCGTCGGGATTCCTTGCGGGTTACGGACCCGCTTTCTCTGGCGGGAGCATTGCTGAAAGGTGGTGCTGATTATTATTATCGCATGCTCACAAGAATCTATGAGTCGTGGGGTGTAAAGCCTTGAGTTTAACATTGGCGCCTCTGCCTGAGTGGCGCAATCTTCTGGAATTGTTTAGTCGCAAAGAGATTTCTGATGCTGAGTTGGCCGAACCTTGGTGTCGGGAGGGGGATCGTGCCTTCTGGTTCTCCCGTTCCACTTGGTCCCTGGCGGTTGTGACGGCCTGGCGCGAACAGTGGACAGGCCGGGAGGTGGTTGTCTGGGTTCCGGATTATTTTTGCAATGCGGCCCTGTATCCGCTCAGGGCAATGAATACCCGTCTGGTTTTCTATCCGATCGATGCGACCTTGAAACCGGATCTTGTGGCATGTCAGCGTCTGGCCGAGCGGTTTCCCCCGGATCTTTTTGTGCTGGTTCATTATTTCGGGGAACCGAATGACGCGCCTTGGCTGGGAGCATTTTGTCAGGATCATGGTGCCTGGCTGATCGAGGACGGCGCGCATGTCCTGCAACCGATTCCTGGCGTTGGTGTCAGCGGCGATGTGGTCTTGTACAGCCCGCACAAGCTGCTTGCCATTCCGGATGGCGCCGTGATGATCGTCACCGCTTCCGGTCCGGCGCAACTGACCGCACGGAACAAAGCCATGGAGTTGTTGACCACCATCCAGGCCGGTTTCTGGAATCGTCCTGGTGAACGCTGGAAACAGCCGCTGATCTGGATGTTGAAGCGGTTCTTGCAGCGTCTGGGAATTCGGAGAGGTCACCATACCGCTTTTGCTCAACCTGCGGGTGAATCCATGTCCTCGCGCCTGCTGCATCCGCGCATGACCGATCTGTCCAGGCGGTTGTTGAGGGGGCAATCATCACGGATTCCGTGGGTGGCGCAACAGCGGCGCCATCATCAGGAGCGGTGGGCGCGGCTGCTGGCCTGGGCGCTTCCTCTGCCGGTGGATCCCATGGCCTCGTCCGGACACGGGGTTCCGTATCTGGCGAGGTACGGTCTTGGATCGGCGCGTCAGGCTGAAGAGACGTTCGACAGGCTTCAGAAGCTGCATTTTCCGGTGACTACATGGCCGGATTTGCCACCAGAAGTGTTGTCTGACTCTGATGATGACTCCAACGCGCAATCCTGGCGTAACACATCCCTGTTTCTTGCCGTGCATCAGAGTCTGTCGAATGACGGATTTGGTGGGTACGGACGGCGATTGTTGAAATGCATGACCTCGGGATGGCAGGTCAGGGAGGTGTTGCAACCGGAGTGGGAGCAGCATTGGGCGAACGGCATGCAAACCTCTCTTCTCCAGGCATGGGAGTATGGTGAGGCCAAGGCGCGTGCAGAGGGGTGGCGGGTTTGCCGATTGTTGGTTGTGAACGATTCAGGAACACCGACTGGTTTGGCGCAACTATTGATTCGTCCCATTTGGGGGGTGGGCGGGATTGCGCGCTTGAATCGAGGGCCGATCCTGATGCGGCGGCAAGCGGATGCAAACCCGGCGGCGAAACGATTGGCGGTGCTGTGGGTGTTGATGCGGGAGGCGCGGCAGAGGCATTGGTGGGTGCTCCTGGCTGCCCCGGAATTGCCTGATGACCCCATGATGCGGGAAGGATTGCGGGCTTGTGGTTTCAGGATGCGGAACGTTCCGGGATGGGCATCGGGACGGTTGTCCCTGCGCATGGAAGAACAGGGTCTTTTGATGAACCTGGATGGCAAGTGGCGCTGTTCTCTGCGCAAGGGCATGAAGTTGGGTGTGCTGGTAAGCAGGAGATCGGCGACAGGTGACGATCTGGAGGCGTTGCTGCAGAATTATCGGAGACTTCAGCAGAATCGCGCTTTTGTGGGATTGAGTGAAGCATTGCTGCGGATGTTGGCGAGAGAATCGGCATCCGCCAACTGGAAATTCAATCTATTTTTTGCGCATGCATCAGAGTCCGGGATGTCGAGTCCGATTGGGATGCTGGTGTCGATACGGGCAGGGGATACGGCGACCTACCTGATTGGGACATCGGATGATGAAGGGCGCAGAATGCAGGCCAATTCTGTCATGCTTTGGGAAGCGATACGACAGGCCAAGGATGACGGGTGTGCCTGGTTTGATGTTGGTGGACTGAACGCGGAGACTCCGAAGGGCATTGCGGAATTTAAGCGCGGGATCAATGCAACACCCTATCAGTTCGTTGGCGAGTGGTACAGAATCGGATGATATGGACCCGATGACGATGGTGGTACCACCCCACTTAAACGTGGACGAACAGAATTTTGTTGACTTTCATTATTTCAGGCATATCCTAACCAAAAGATCGCTTGAACCGCTTGCGTTAGGAGTCGATCACATGAACGCGAAAATTC
>JADGAB010000178.1 GCA_015232245.1 Magnetococcales bacterium
AAAGTCAAAAGCAAGGTCAAAAGCAAGGTCAAAGTCAACACCCTGGGGGAGGAATCCCCCAGACCCCCGCTTTTCTTTCAAAAGTTGACATCTTGAAAGGGAATATTCCATGGGTCGGCTGCAAACACTCTTTTTATGGCTGCTTCTGATGAGCGGCTGCGCCGGTCCCGGGAATGAGCCAGCGCCCCCCCCTCTGGAACCCGCCCCCACGGCCATGGGGTTTTATTGCGGCATGGCCCTGTCGGAACATCCCGGCCCCAAGGGCCAGATCCATGTGGCTGGAGAACCGGCCCCCTTGTGGTTCTCATCGGTGCGGGACGCCTTTGCCTATCTGCAACTGGAAGGGGCGACACGACGCATCCAGGCGTTTTACGTCCATGACATGGGCCGGGCCGATTGGCGCAAGCCCCAGGCCGGCACCTGGATTGCCGCCAAAGGGGCGATATTCGTGCTGGGCTCCCGCCGGGGTGGCGGCATGGGAGATGCGGAGATCGTCCCCTTCGGGGAACGGGCCCAGGCCGAAGCCTTTGCCCGGGAGTACGGCGGACGGGTGGCGGATTACGAAATGGTCCGCAAGGAAGAGATGTTTCCCGCCAAAAAGGAATCCGGCCCCTCCTGATCCGCAGGACTTGCGTTCAACAGGAAAAATGGTCGATGATGCGCGGATGACGGTTCTTAATGCAACTTGGACCCAACCGCAACATGGGAAGGAGCCCCATGAACCATCTCGACCGCATCTTCACCCCGGATCCGGCGACCTTTGCCTCGGCCTATTTCGACCATTTAAGTCGCGTTCTGCAAGCCATCGACACCGGTGAGATCCAGTGTTTCATTCAAATTCTGCTGGCTGCCCGGGAACGGGGGAGCACCATCTTTTTCATCGGCAACGGCGGCAGCGCGGCCACAGCCAGCCATTTTGCCAATGATCTGGCCATCGGCACTCTGCGCAGCAACGGGGGAAAACCCTTTCGCGCGGTCAGCCTTACGGACAATACCGCCATTCTGACCGCCATCGGCAACGATCACGGCTATCCGGAGCTGTTCGTACGCCAGTTGCGGGTACTGGGTCAACCCGGAGATGTGCTGGTGGGGATTTCCGCCTCCGGCAACTCGACCAATCTTCTGGAAGCCTTCGCCTATGCCCGCACCCGCGACATTGCTACCGTGGCCATCACCGCCTTCGACGGCGGACGGCTCCGCACTCTGGCCGACGCGGGCATCCATGTGCCCACCGGCCTGGGAGAGTACGGACCCGCAGAAGACGCCCACCTGATTCTGGATCATCTGATCGCCGCCTATCTGACACGTCTTCCGGGTTGACTGCATGACATCTTCCGCACCGACCGCCCTGCACCGGGTGATTCTGGGCATCGGACTCTTCGGCGTCGGCCTGTCGTTGCTGGCTTTCGACGCCCTGCGCACCCAACTGGCGGGTCACTCCCGTCTGGAGTTCCAGTGGCTGGCCAAGGATCGGGTCGGCGCGGTGCAACGGGGACTCGACGAAGCCATTCATCTGGTGGATATCATTGGCGATCTGGTGGCCATTCACGCCCCATCCAAAAGCGAATTCACCCAATTGGCGCGCCGCTACCTGTCCAAGATCCATGGCATCCGCGAACTGGTCTGGATTCCCCGGGACGACAACCAGGCGGCGGTTCCCTTGCGGGCCTGTCGCACCCACTCCTTTTTTCCGAAAGATCACGATTTCCTCAGCGACACGGTTTTGACTCCCCTGCTCAATCTGGCGGAACGCCAAGGCAGAAGCGTGGTCTCCACCCTGCACCATCCGGTCTTGCCCAGCCAGCACGGCTTGAGCGAAGAGTTTGTCGTGCTGGTTCCCCTGCGGGAAACCGCCGGCGCCGATGCCCGGACCCAGGGTTTTCTGCTGGCGGTGTTCGACCTGGAGGAACTGATCCAACAGGCGATCCGCCTGCTGGAGCCCAGAGGAGTCCAGATCCTGATTCTGGAAAAAGATCCCCGGAACCAGGAAAGGCTCATCAATGCCTATCAAAGCCGACTGGAACCCAGTTCCGCGGATCCGCTGGATACCCTCAACTGGCGGGTCTGGCTGGGACGCCAGCGCACGGTGATCCGGGAGACCGTGCCTGTGGCCGATCAACAGTGGGAAATCATCGCCGTCCCCTCCAAGAATCTCCTGAGCGGCGAGGAGTTTCCCCACACCCCCTGGCTGATTCTGGCCGGAGGGATCTTCATCACCGGCCTGCTGGTGCTGTTTCTGATTCACGTGGAACAGAGCATTCTGGAAAAGAACCGCATCCACGCCGAATTGAAACAATCGGAACTCAAACTGCGCATTCTGTTCAACCAGTATCCGGACACCATCATGACCGTGGACCGGCAGGGATCGGTACTGCTGACCAACCGGCCCGAGGTGCGAACGCTGGAGGAGATGTTCGGGGAACACCAGACCGAGTTGCGGGACTGGCACATTCAGGCCCTGCGCAAGGTCTACGCCACCGGGGAGATGGACCATTTTCAATTCCCCTTCTCGGACACCCAGTGGTGCGAAGTGCGGTTCGTGCCGATCCGCGCCGAAGGGAGCATCGCGGAAGTGATGATCTTGAGCACCGACATCACGGAAAAACATACCCAGCAGGAACAGGCCTTGCGTCACGCCCGGCTGGCATCTCTGGGGATTCTGGCCGCCGGCATGGCCCACGAGATCAACAATCCCAACAATACCATTCAGTTCAACATCGTCGCCTTGAGCCGTTCCTGGCCCGACATGGCCGCGGTCTTGAAGAAATACCAGGAGGAACACGGGGATTTCATTCTGGGAGGAGTGCCCGTGGAGCGGGCACTGGAGATGCTCCCCGGACTGATGGAGAGCATCCTGAACAACTCGCGACGCATCACAGGGATTGTCAACAATCTGAAACATATGGCCAGACCGGATCCCGGCGGTTGCCTCTACCGGATCGAACTCCACAAGGTGATCCGCAATGTGATCTCCATCATGCAGCATCCCATCAAGCGCCATACGGATCATTTCGTGGCAAGCCTTCCGGAGTCTCTGCCTGAGTTGCGGGGCAACGCCTTGCAACTCGAACAGATTTTTCTCAATCTGCTGCTCAACGCCCTGGAGTCTCTCAAGAATCGCAAGGCGCGGGTCACGCTTGACGCAAACCTGTCGGAAGATGGAGAATGGGTGATTGTCCGGGTGACAGACGAGGGCGTGGGCATGTCGGAACAACAGATGGCCAACATGTTCACACCGTTCTTCACCACCAAGGGGGATCAGGGGGGAATCGGCATGGGACTGTCCATTGTCTGGGATATCGTGCAGCGTCACGGGGGGATCATCAAAACCGAATCGCAACCGGAGGTGGGCACCAGCATCGCGGTTTTCCTGCCGGTCCATCATCCCAGCCAGGAGGCATCATGAACACCCCGGCACCCTCCGCGCCTCTGGTGCTTTTCGTGGACGACGAGGCGGATGAACTGGTGGCGACCCGGTATCTTCTGGAAGCCCACGGCATCAGCCCGGTGGCCACCCTGCAGGATCCCCGGCAAGCGATGGCCTTCATCGCCGCCACCCCGCCGGCCATGATCATTCTGGATCTGATCATGCCCCATCTTCCCGGCACCCAGCTTCTGGCCCGACTGGTGAGGGAACATCCGGCCCTGCCCGTGGTGGTGATGACCGCTTCCCAGGATGTGGAAACCGCCATCGCCTGCATGAAGGAGGGGGCTTTCGACTATCTGGTCAAACCGGTGGAGGAGAGCCGGCTGATCTCCGCGGTACGCCACGCCCTGGAGGTGTGCAGTCTGCGCCGTCATGTGGGGGTGTTGCGCAACACCCTGCTCAACCAGAAGCTCAAGCATCCGGAGGCCTTCGCCTCGATACTCACCCGGCACGGCAAGATGATCTCGGTGTTCCAGTACATCGAGGCCATCGCCGAATCCCCGGAACCGGCCCTGATCACCGGGGAAACCGGAGTCGGCAAAGAAATGATCGCCGGAGCCATCCACCGGTTGAGTCAACGGTCCGGCAAACTGGTGACCGTCAACGTCGCGGGACTGGACGACACCCTCTTCTCCGATACCCTGTTCGGTCACATGAAAGGGGCCTTCAGCGGAGCGGAAAAGGATCGGGAAGGATTGATCGTCCAGGCCAACGAGGGCACCCTGTTCCTCGACGAGATCGGCGACCTGACCGCCGGCTCCCAGGTCAAGCTGCTGCGCCTGTTGCAGGATGGCACCTATTATCCGCTGGGTTCGGATGTCCCCAGAATGAGCCGGGCCCGCATCATCGCCGCCACCAACCGCAATCTCCAACAGATGATGAACAAGGGAACCTTTCGACAGGATCTCTTTTTCCGCCTCTCCAGCCATCCCCTGGAGATCCCGCCGTTGCGCAAACGGGCCGACGACCTGCCCATGCTCATCGACTATTTTCTTCAGGAGGCCGCCACCACCATGGACAAACCGGGACTGAAAGTTCCGGCGGAACTTTACACCCTGTTGTCGGTCTATCATTTTCCAGGCAACGTACGGGAGCTGCGCGCATTGATCTTCAACGCGGTGGCCCGGCACCGTTTCGGGCCCGTCATCTCCATGGAGAGTTTCAAGGAGGTGATCCAGACCCAACGCACCAACCAGGAGAACCCGGAGGAACCGGAACAACACGACCGGTTTCTGGAGATCCCCGGACGCTTTCCCACCCTCAAGGACGCGGAAGGCTATCTGATCCGCGAGGCGCTGCGCCGCGCCGGCAACAACCAGGGCATTGCCGCCACTTTACTGGGGATCAGCCGACAAACTCTCAATTATCGCCTCTCAGGACGCTCCAGGAACGCCTGAGCCGACGGCTGCGACACCCGGTTAAGGGAGCGTAAAAAATCTTGCAGATGAAATAGTTACAATACGTTACGGCAGAGAGCCTCCCCTGCCCTGAAAAAAATTTTTCATCCCCCACCGGAATTCCACTTCCAGACCCGCCCCGCTCCGGCTATGATCATCGGGTTGGGTACGCACAATACCCGGAAAATCGGCACACAAAACCCTCAAGAACTCATGCCCTGTGAAAGATTGCCGGATCCCATCCGCCAAAACGCGCGCTTTTGTCGTATGGATTCTTTCACCGGTCAAAAGGTTCCCGGGTCGAGTCGAAGATTCAAGAAAAGAACCTGCTTCTTTCCATCATGAGTCTTCCAAGAGCCTCGCTGCCTGCTGACCTTGTTTCGACTGCACAAGTACGAAACAAACAGTGACAGCGATGATCTCTCGTGCCAGCCGGCTTGCCCGTACCATGCTCAAACGGCCTGCTCTGCTATCGCACTACTTATGCATCGCAAGGGAAAGGAACTTATGGATACGCTTTACACACTGGCTGTGGCGGCGATCATCATTGTGTTGATCTTCGATTATACCAATGGCTTCCACGACGCCTCCAACATCATCGGTACCATCATCGCATCACGGGCCATGACCCCGATCCAATCGGTCATCGTCGTGGCCACCTTCGAACTGTTAGGCCCGATGCTGGGCGGCACCGCCGTGGCCAACACCATCGGCAAGTTCATCACCGTCAACGATTTGCCCAAAACGGTCGCGGTTTCGATCATTCTGTGCGGCATCTGCGGCGCCATCTTCTGGAACCTCCTCACCTGGTGGTTCGGTCTGCCCTCCTCCTCCTCCCATGCCCTGGTGGGTGGTCTGATCGGCGCGGTGGTGGTCTCCGCCGGTACGGGCAACGTTTTGTGGGGCTTTTCCGATCTCATGCACGGCAAAGTCACCGGTTTCACCAAAATTCTGGCCTCCCTGCTGGTCTCTCCGGTACTCGGATTCTGGGTAGGATTCTTGATTCACCGCTTCATGCGCGGTCTGCTGCGCAAGGCCACCCCTGCGGTCAACAAACCGTTGAGAAATGCCCAGTTCCTCACCGCCGCGAGCCTGGCCTTCTCCCACGGCGCCAATGACGCACAAAAGAGCATGGGCATCATCACCATGATCCTGGTACTGGGCGGCTTCATCGACAAGTTCGTGGTGCCTACCTGGGTGATCTTCTCCTGCGCACTGGTCATCACCCTGGGAATCCTCTCCGGCGGCTGGCGTATCGTGCGGACCGTGGGCTTCGGCATCTTCAAGGTGCGTCCCCTGCACGCCCTGGATACCCAACTCACCTCCGGAGCCCTGATCCTCTCCGCATCCTTAATGGGCGCTCCGGTCTCCACCACCCACGTGGTGAGCTCGGCCATCATGGGCATCGGCGCCTCCGAGCGTCCCAAGGCGGTCCGCTGGGCCAAGGCCAAGGAAATCGTGAGCACCTGGGTGATCACCATTCCCTTCTCCGCTCTTGTGGGTGCCTTGACCTACTACCTCGTGAAGCTGTTCACGGGCGGCGCCATCTAAACATTCACACCAGGCGCAACCGTTAAATTCCGTACATCAACATCCGGGCCAGTGTGGCCCGCATGAAAAAGGAGAACCGACAATGAGTGGCAGTTCCAATTCGCTGGCGTCCAAGATCCTCAACAACGTCTTCCCCCGCGTGCCCGACTTCTATGGCATGCTCAACGACCAGTGCGACATCTGCGCCCAGACCATGGACGCTTTGGCCGAGTTCATGGAAACCGGCTCCGAAGAGAAGGGTCTGCTGGTCCGGGAACTCGAAAAGCGGGGCGATGAGATCAAATCCCGCAACATGGGTGTGCTGAATCAGGCCTTCGCCACCCCGATGGACCGGGAAGACATCTATCGCGCCGTCTCCTCCATCGACGCCATCATCAACTATGCCAAGACCACCATTCGCGAAATGGAAGGTCTGGGTCTCAAGCCCGACGAGCACACCCGGGAGATGGTGCAGATGATGCGTGAAGGGGCCGATGCCCTGAAGCGTGGCTATCACAAGCTGGGTGTCACCCCGGCTCTGGCCGACCAGGATGCCGAAGCGGTCCGCAAGGCCGAGCGCAACACCGAGAAGGCCTATCGCCGCGCCATCGCCGATCTGTTCGTGGTGGATGCCCAGATGCGCGCCCTGGACAACCAGGAGCCCCGCGCCGCTTCCGCGGCCCTGGCCCATGTGGTCGAGATCTTCAAAAAGCGCGAACTGTATCGCCACCTTTCCAATACCGCCGACCGTATGGCCGAAGCGGCTGATGTGCTGCATGACA
>JADGAB010000179.1 GCA_015232245.1 Magnetococcales bacterium
GCGTGCGGCCATGTGGACACGCTGGGTCTGTTCGCCGTGACCGCCGGACTGGGGGTGGACGCGGTGACGGCCCGTCTGGAGCAGGCCGGGGACGATTACGAGGCGATCATGATCAAGGCGCTGTCGGACCGGCTGGCGGAAGCCTTTGCCGAGCAGTTGCATCAGCGCATCCGGCGGGAGATCTGGGGCTACGCCCCGGAGGAGCATTTCACCAACGAGGAGCGGATCCGGGAGCGTTATCGGGGCATTCGGCCAGCGCCGGGCTATCCGGCCTGTCCGGATCACTATCAGAAGCAGGTGATCTTCGATCTTCTGAATGCCGAGGCCCACACCGGCATGCAGTTGACCGAGAGTTACGCCATGCATCCCGGGGCGTCGGTCAGCGGTTTCTATTTCGCCCATCCCGACGCCAGCTACTTCCGCGCCGACTCCCTTGGCCGGGATCAGGTCGCCGCCTACGCCCAATTCCTGGGCCAGCCGGTGAGCGAGGTGGAGATGCGCCTGATCAACCAGTTGGGGTATGTGCCGTGAGGTTTTTACGTCGTACAAGTTGCATTGGTCTGTGGAGGTTAATCTGATGTTCGTCAAGGAAATTATGAAGATGAATGTTTTGAGATGCCGAACTCCAGAGATGGTGCGCAAGGAGATAGGCGTCCATCTGTTGGCGTACAATCTGATTCGGACCGTTATGACCCAAGCCGCCGAGCGGGCGGGGATCAGGCTCGAACAGGATCAGCTTCAAGGGGGCGCTGCAACAAATGGACGCCTTTGCGCACCGGGTCGTCATCGCCATCGGCGATCAACAAGCCCGTCTTGTGGACGAACTGTTGCGCGCCATTGCGTACCATCGAATCGGCAACCGACCTGGACGTGCGGAACCACGAGCCGTAAAGCACCGACCAAAGGCTTATCGACGCCTCAGCCAACCAAGGGCAGACGCGAGATTATCTCTGAAGAAATATGATGTTGCGGATAACTAAGCGCCATTGATCCTTACAGACATGTCTTGTTATCAAGAACTGAATCCTTTTTTTGTCTGCCACCTCAATTTGGGCACATTCAGGTGCCGATTATAAAGAGCAAGCGACAGAAAGAATATCGGAAGAATGGATTTCGAGATCCAAATCGAATAGTGGGATTCAGTCAACAATATATAAAAAATCGATGCGGTTGCAAACCATAACCATGGATTGGACCATGGATTGATTCGACACTCGACATAACACTGCCTAACAGCATGATAAATCATCCTGAACAATCCATACTGAATGGCAACATAAAATGGCAAACCAAAACGATGCAAGGTTTCCACACAACCATAATCCCCCCCCTTGATGACTCCATAAGATCCGAATCCATCACCAAACAACAGGCTCAAGGGATACTCGATCGTATTGATCGGAAATGCCAACAATCCAAGCAATAAACCACCAAAATAGGTGTCGGTATTTGTATAGCTTGAACTGTATTCTTTTTCACCAGCAATGAACGAGAGTTGCGTTTCAGTCAGATCTAAAAGCGTGTCATAGAACGACTCATCAAACAACTCATCAATGACAGATCCAAGCACGACAGGAAAAAAGACCACAACCGTAACCACTATCGCGATATATCTTATTAAACGCCAGGAAAGATCCCCAGCAAAAATTGTATAAAAATTACATTCTATTAATAAAATAATAATTGTAAAACAAAAAATTGCTGTATAATTCAGTCCGGCAAGCAACATTGTTCCAAAGACCAAGATTGACAGGATGCGCAAACCTGTTCTTGAGTATGGGATCAAGGCAAGTGATGCAAAACAGCTGAGCGCAATCCAACCTGACGTAATAGCATGCGATTCAAGCATGCCTTGGCTCCGATATCCTACGGATGCACGTTCAGAAACCTCTGTGACTCGCATCTGAGAATACATATAAGCTTGGTCGGAATATTCGGTCTTCTCATGCAAGACAAGCAATGAATAGGAGTCATACGCAAAGAATGCCCCATGAACCAAACCAATCAAAATCATAGTCATAAGTAACGCACGAATTTCTGCATCACTTGCCAATTTATTAAAATAATAAAAATAGAATAACGGAAAAGCAAAATTGACCAGAATAGAGCCGATTTCGGAAATTTTTACAAATCCAAAGGCTGTCTGCCACACAGAATTAAAGATCAATAAAATAATATAAATATAGATCATAGAAATCAGAAGGGAAGATTGGTGCCATTCCTTCTTGATCTTTAATCGGTTTGATTCTATAAGATACAGGATCAAAAGAAAAAAATACTGTGTGAGGGCAAGATTCGCATTGCGCCACAAGACCTGAAGCGGAAACGAAAATCCCATACTTATAGTCATTAAGACTATAATAACTAATTTAACGTTACGTACCGTCTTCACTTGAACTCAATCCATGTGCTGGTTCAGCGGAAAACCGACAAACGGCCTTTTTTGATAAGCTACTTTCCACTCCTTCTTGGGTGTCCTCAGGTACCCAGAGATGCGTTTTTTTAGGCATGATGGGTCTACCGTCCAATGCATGGACAGGACGAGGGGAATTCACCCCTCGCCTCAATCATTGGCTCGGTGAGCCCAGCCTGGCTATCCCTTGACGGTTTGCTCGCCAGCAGTTGCCCGCCTCTGTTTCACCCGGCGCCTGGAGATTCCTCCTTCTTCGACAAAATGTCAAGCTGTTTCATGTCGTTGGGTTTATTTTGTTCGTCGCATGCTTGATCCACATGTTTCTCTTTCCGGCGCTTCCGAGCTTCCGCCAACTTGCGGTTGCGATCATCAAAAATCATTTTATCGCGTTCCTCAAGTTTATCTGCTGGGGCGATGTATCTAATGGCAGCGTGCAACCGTTCATTGTTGTAATGTTTAATATATTTATCTGTCTCCCGTTTCGCATCATCCATAGACAGAGGGATCTTTGGCCGGACACATTCACTTTTATATGATTTATGAAACCTATCAAGTTTACCATTGTTCTGAGGGTAAAATGGTGATGTCAGCACGTGAGTCATCCCGCACAATTTGATAAACTTCTTGAATTCATTGGCAATAAATTGCGGACCATTGTCAGAGTGATCCTTGGACCCGCTTCCGGGTATTTTTCCCTGGCCCTCTGGATGACGATCTCCACGTCCTTTTCGGTCATCGCCTCCCTGATTTCCCAGTGAACGATGTACCGGCTACAGCCATCAAGGAGTCCACAAAAGTAGTATAATATGCCAGATATATTGAGATAACTAATATTTACACGCCAATACTCATTGGAAATAGTCAGATGGATGAAAACAGTTAATTTCTTAGACTCCTTTTCATCCCATTTGCGCATGAGTCCTGCTTCTTTCAAAACACGGTACGTTGAGGCCGGACTAACGGCGGCGATGTCACAATCCAGCATCATGAACGTCAATCGCCGATAACCATCCTTGATGGGCAGACAGTAGCTCAAGCCATAGCCGGTATTGGAGGGTCGCACCCACTCCCCCAGCTTGTCCCCCTGCAGATAACGCAGACCCACGGCATCCAGGGTCTGGGAAGCCTCCACCCTCACCTCCACAGGCGTGACCAGTTCGCTCAACCAGTGCTCGACCTGTTTGAGCAAAGGCAATCGGCCCGCCCTGGGATGTTGCAGACCGGCCTCCACCGGATGTTGGGCAAAGGCGCGCAACAGATCCGCCGCATACTCCCCACGACATCCCAGGGTCAACTCCGCATGGGGCAGGGACTGCACGGCGACCAGATCCGGTTGACCTTCCCGCAAGGCAGACAGATAGGCAAAATCACCGGGTCCGGTGGCGGTCAAACCGGAATCCACCTGCCCCGGAGCCTGGGTGCAGGTCAGAAAACGATCCTGATCCTTGTCGACTGCGAAAATCCATTCATGCCGGATCGCACCATCGGTGGTCATGGCAATGCGTATGGTGCGATCGTCGTTGGCATTGAACGCCATGACATCAAACGCGGTTCCCAGACGCAGATCATGCGCCCCGTTCAAAGGCACGGTGACCGGCCCGGCATGTTCCGCCAGCGACGCCTGACGCGCCAACAACAGGGTCTGGATCAAGGAGCTCTTGCCGGCACAGTTGGTGCCGGTCAACACCGTCAGAGGCCGGAAGCCGAAGGTCCGCCCCGTCAAACCCTTGTAGCCTGTGGCGAAGAGTTCCGTGATCATGGCAAATACCGCCCCAGCAATGCTTCGACTTTTTCAAAGCGCATTGTGACCTGTGAATATTTGCTTGTACCGTAGGAAATGGAAGAGAAGAAATCATTATCATTGCTCATCATTTCTCTGGCATCCCTGACAATCGATTCTTTGTGCTGCAAGATTTTAGAAGGGTCTGCCGTTGCCAACAGTACCGACCATGCATCAAAGAGGGCGCGATTGATTGGACTTAGATAATTATTATCCACACGCCACTTGCAAAAGGCATGATCCCCAAACAATTCACGGACATTTTTCATGGCGCGCACAAAACCAGATTCCAACATCTGAAGACGATCATCTGTAACAGAATGATCCAGCTTGCCAACCGTTTTTGTCAGCATATCATCTAACCCTTCATATTCATTGTATTTATCAATATCTTCCAAAAGACTGAACGCACAATAGCGCAAGGCCAGTTCCATATCCATCATGCGGGAATTGTCTTTCAATTGCTGCCGGGTGGCCTGATGGAATTCCGGTTTGGCACACAAGGCCGCAAGAAAGTCACGCGACCGGGATTTGCTGATGCAATGGCGCATCTCCTGAGCATTGAGAGGTGTCCCGCCGGTATTGATACGCCTGAAGATATCAAACTTGACAGTATCCGGTGTTTGCGGATCAATCACATAAGCAACCAGTGAGGTGGTCAAGAAACGCCGCGACCACATACTGTTTTTAATATCCTCATATTTTTTTCCATCAAGCACCTGACTGAGATACTCAAGAGAACTCAATGAAAATCGGTTGTTCGTGAAATCCTGCATGGTGGAAAGCCGCTGCACCCCATCCACCACCTCCATGCGCCCTTCCTCGTCCGCTGAGAAATAAAATACCGGTAAAGGAATGCGCAGCATAATAGACTCAATCAAAAGTGACTTTTGCACGTTATTCCAAACCCGACGCCGCTGGAACTCCGGGGCGATATTGAGTTCACCTCCCTGGATCAGATCCATGGCCTGGGCAATGGACAACGGTTTTGGATCCACCCGAATCTGACGTGGATCATAAGGTTTGGAGATGTTCCGCTCAGAATCGCCGGGCTCCTCGTATTCGAGGCCGGTTGGTTTGTTGTCAATATATTCTTCTTGTATTTTATCTGTTTCTTTCATCATGGCAATCCACCCAATATGTAATTCAGAACACCATATGCCACAAGTTCACATAAATTTTGCACCAACGCTCCTGCCTCCGTCAATGACTTGAAGCAGGTCACCACCGCCACTCAAACAGCGGCAGTTCCGGACGGGCGTTCAAACGCAGAGGAATCACCGAAGTGCCGATGCCCCGGGAGACGTAAAGCGGCATCACCAGGCCGTTGCACCAGCCGGAAAGACACGGATACTCCCGACGGGCATGCAGACCGAACACCACGATCTGCCCGCCGTGGGTGTGACCGGCCAACATCAGCCGCTGGGCTTTTTGATGCACCTTGGCCGGAATCACATGCAATGTCAGGGGATTGTGCGCCAGAATCAGCATGGGCCCCTCCCACTCCGGATGGTCCGCCACGGCCCGTTCCCAGTCCGGACGCCCGCCCCGGGCATCGTCGAGTCCCACGACAAGCAGCTCCCGACCCGCTTCCCCACCCACCACCATGGACTCGTTGACCAGCAGCGTCACCCCGTGCCGGGCATAGTACGCCCGCAAATCCCTGGGGTTGATCCCGGCCCAGTACTCCCAGTTGCCCAGAATCGCGATCTTTTGCGTCCCGCCCGGCAGGCGTTGCAGAAACAGGCCCAGATCCGCCATCCGCTCCCGATGGGTCACGATGTCGCCGGTCAGCACCAGCAGATCCAACGGTTCCTGGTTGAGAACTTGTACGGTCTTGGCCTCCACTTCCGCCTTGCCCAACAGATGCAGATCGCTCACCTGGGCAATGCGCCACCGGGTCGAACCCTTTTCCGGACCAAACCGATGGCGTGTCACCTCCAGTTCCCTGGACTCGTCAAAAAACAGGGCCACCAAAACCACCAGAAAGCAACCAAGCATTATTGGAATCACCAGTTTTGTCACGGTCCCACACCTCCCTTGCCAGCGCTGCCCACCGCGTCCAGATAGCGCGCCCAAGAGGCGGCGTCGGGACGACAACCGGTCACATCTCCCGCTCCCGCACTCAAAGCCGCACCGCGAAACCCGAACAGATAACGCAAAATCACCACCCCATCGCCCGCCCAATCCACCTGCCCGTTGCAATCCACGTCCAGCAGGCTGCGCGCCTTGGTCAGACGCTGATCCAGCACCACCGGATCCCCCCCGGCCATGGCCCCGGCCACCAGGCTCTGACCTCGATATCCTGCCAGATGACGCACGATCACCAGACCGTCCGACAACGGACCGGCCACCCCGTCCCCGTCCAGATCCCAATCCAGACCCGCGGCCATCACCTTGCCCGGAG
Source organism: Magnetococcales bacterium (assembly GCA_015232245.1). GTDB lineage: Bacteria > Pseudomonadota > Magnetococcia > Magnetococcales > Magnetaquicoccaceae > Magnetaquiglobus. The sequence continues at coordinate 6,601 of JADGAB010000179.1, forward strand.
AGCCTGCCAGAATCTCTCCGGCGGGCAAATCCACCACGCTCACCCCCAGAGGGGATCGGGTACCCACGGCCACCCCGGTTTTCATGGCAAAGGTGAGGGTCAGCGCACCCTCTTGCGCCAGAACCGCCCCGTTGTGGGTGATGCGAACCACACGATCCGTGGTCCCATCCTGATCCGGATTCCCGGTATCGGCTTCCACCGTCACCGTGGGAGAGTCGTCGGAGACCAGCGGCACCGGCTGCAGATCGACAAACTCCAGATGGGCGCTGTTGAAGTGAATCCGGATGGCGCTGCCGGGCAGACGCCGCCCCCCATCCCCCCGGAACAGGCGCCACGCAAGCCGTGCCCCCTCCCCCGGAACCATGAGGGATTCGGCCACCGCCGGGACAAGCCGCACGATGCCCGTAACGCACGCATCCCCGACATGATCCCCATCCCCGTCCGCCTGATCCGGATTGGCCAACTCCGGACAGTTGTCGATCTCATCCGGCCAGCCGTCCTGATCCTT